>JAJYOM010000108.1 GCA_021796175.1 Thermoplasmata archaeon | reverse complement strand
TTCCTCCTTGTACGATACGAGCTCTTCGTCGACGCCAAGATTTTTGACAAGGTAGTCCTGGCAGAGTTCAACGGTCCTGTCCTTGAAATACACCTGCTCATCCGCTGTGTTGAAAGCGGTGTGCGTCATCATTTCAAAAAGTGTGAAATGCCTGCCCGTCTTGCCCACATTGTCTACGTCGTTGAATCTGACACACGGCTGCGACATGGTCAGCGGGTTTGCCGGCGGCTTGACCGAACCGTTAAGCACCCACGGCTGGAAGTCATAAATTGAAGCCTGGACGAAGAACACATCATTCCTCCATCTTGCCACAATCGGATAACGCTTGGTCCTCGTATGGCCGTGCCTCTCCATGAAAGAGACGAAATCCTCCCTCATTTCGTTGATCCCGAGATTCTTCTTCATCGGACTCCTTCCAAGGAAGGTGTAATCCACACATGGCGGTTCGCCGCAGTATTCATTATCGCCAAGCGTCCAGAATGCGGACCCGCACGACTTGCAGAGCCTGCGGCTGAAGGAGCGGCTCCTGAAGTAGTCTATCTCGAATTCTTTTTCGTCCATTTGATTCAGCAGGAGTTGATTGGAGCAATGCTCATATTACTTTTTGCCGTCCTCCAACTCGTCCCGGGCATGTTCGCCTGCCAGTTTGCGCTGCGCCACCTTTCCCTCTTTTTTCCTTCCCCTCGACCTTCTCAGGCCCGCAACGGCCAGCACGATGACTGCAATGACTATCACGGCGAGAACTGCGCCATTCAGCGGTGTCAGGGCGAAGGCCTCAGTAAACCGCTGTACGCTGCTCTTCTGCACAACCTCGCTGAACGAATAAGCCTTGTAGAACACACTGCTGCTGTCATTGTGCATCCAGCTGATGAAGAGCTGTGCGGTGTATGTGCCCACCGCGGCAGACGAGGACGTGTCCATCAGGAACGTGACCGTCAATGTCTGTCCCGGCTGCAATTCGGCAAACGTGACATTGTCCGCCGTAAGCGCTGCAAACGGGTTGGAGGAAGGTATGTGTATGGAGATTATGCCCGGCGAAAGCAGGTGCATATTCAGGTTCCACAGTGTCAAATTGCCGCCGTTTGTAACTGTGAATGAAATCAGCTGATTGCTGTTGCCGGGGTTGAATACGGGCACGGCTGAAGATATATCCAGCGTCCCCTCGGGTTTGAGGTACAGCGGGATGCTGTAGGCTGAATTACCTATGCTGACGGTGACACGCGCGGGTCCGGTGTAATTGAGAGCGTTCATCAGGAAAGTGAAGTTCAGCTGCCTGCCTGCCGGATAAGCGGGCAGGAGGTACGGAGCTGTCAGTATGTCGAAATGGGATGACGATGCTGAGACTGTAAGATTGGCTGCAAATGAATTCCCCGCGTTCGCGGTGTAGACTGTCAGCTGTATGTACTTCTCATTCTGGAAGACTGCCGGCGGATTGGTGAAGTAGTTGATGACTGAGATGTTTGAGTAGCCTGTCACCGGCACGCTGAAGTTCAGCGGGTGGTCGGCCGAATTGTAACTAAGGAGCAGGCTCTGCTGCACTAGCCCGAGTGGTGTTGTGCTGTCTATGCTGACAACGAATGTGAGTGTTGCGAAGCCAAACGCCTGCATTGCAGAAACATATGTTGTCTGGACCTGTCCGTACAGATGCCCAGAGGGGGCGTACTGCACACTGATGTTTGTTACTGCAGAGTTGCCGGTGTTTTCCACAAAGACTGACAGCGGTATGTATTTCATTCCCGGCGTACCCTGTATCGGGTTCGCCGATGTGCCGAATGCTGCTCCGGCGGAGACCAGGTTGACGCTGCCCAGGAGAGGCAATGTGAACGCAGAATTGCCGGACAGAACGGTACCTGTGCTGTTGAAGACGCTGTAGGCCAGCTGTTCAGTGTACAGGCCGTTCGCAGCGGCGGCAGATATGTTTACCATCTGGATGAGCGTGTACTCGCTGCCCTGCGTGACCGGTGCCAGCTGCAGTGTCGTCTTTGCCTGACCACCTGTCACATTGCTGTAGCTGAACTGTGCTGTAAGGTTCGCCGACACATTCAGTACGGAGCCGCCTGTGCTGTTGAAGAGTGCCACGAACGATATGAACAGCGGGACGTAATCCGTCCCTGGTACAGCAAGTCCGGCGGAACCTGGCGAATACCAGGAGGCGCCCGTCACCTTCAGCAGATTGTTCTCAGTTGCTGCATTCGCGCCTGTTGCAGTCACACTTAAGCCGGCCAGCAAAACAGCTATCATGAGCCCTGCTGCAATTGCCCTATATGCAATTCTCTTCATTTTTCAACCTTCTTTACAACTATGTTTTTCATGAGTAGTGTGAATATCATCGAAGCAACCAGGAACAGCATACCTGTGATGTATATCAGGTCGAATGCGTGGCTGGACGGGAACTGCAGGAAAATCGGGACAAAGGGCAGCCCGGCGTAGCTGATCGGCACGGCTCCCACCATCGCGTTCATTACAAAAGCAGTCTCGAATACACCCCCTATCGCGGGTGCAAGCGAGGTGCCTATGTTCCTGAAGACGACGTTCATGCCGGTAGCCTCGCCCGACTTGTCTGCGGGCGTTGACAGAAGCAGTATGTTGATGACACCTACGAAAATGAATGACATGCCGAGCCCGAGAATGGCCGCATCCTCCGCAATGGACAGTTCGTTCGCCCTGTTGAAGAAGAGGCCAAGATAGGACAGGAACAGTATGGCTGTTCCGATTATTATTGTCACCTTCGGCCCCTTCTCCGTTGTTACCCTGGCACCGACAGGCGCAAATGCCATGCTCAGCAGCGAAGCGGGCAGCAGCACAATGCCGGACTGCAGTATCGATTCACCAAATCCTGCAGGCTGGGGATCCTGCAGCAGCGGGGGGATGGAATAGAAAAGGAAGTAAAGGCTCGCCATTCCAAACAGGCCGGTGAAATTTGCAAGGAAGACATTTCTTACCTTCAGCAGTTTCATGTTTATGAACGGTTCATCCGAACGTTTTTCTGAGTAGACGAACGCAATTATCAGTATTGCCGAAAGCGCGAATACAAAGATGGTCAGGAAGGAGAACCATCCCCAGTACTCGCCTTCCGACAGCCCGAGTATGAGGGCAACAAGGCCGCCTCCGAGCAGCAATATGCTCGGCAGGTCAATGCTCTGCTCCTTCCTGACCGAATCGTCGTGGAGCACCAGGTAGGAAACTACGACGAGCAGAATTGAAACCGGTATGGCCGAGTGGTAGGACCACTCCCAGCCGAAGTTCTGTGTTATCCAGGCGCCAATCACCAGCCCGACAGCAGCTCCTCCGGCAAATGTTGCCGAGACTATGCCCTGAGCAAGGGCCAGCTCCCGCTTGGGCAGCTGGTCGTTGAGCAGTGCGAATGCCACAGGGAACATGCCCATGCCCACTCCCTGCACTGCTCTTATGGCAATAAGCTCGCTGAGTGTCTGCGCAAATCCGCCCATCGAAACTGCTATTGTGTAACCTGTTGCTAGTACGAGGAAGATCTTCTTCTTTCCGTATATGTCTGCAAGCCGGCCGAAAATAGCAGCCGAAATAGTCCCTGATATCACATATGCTGTGATTATCCACGAAAGCTGGTCATAGTTGGTGGAGAAGAAGTTGACAAGTATCGGCAGCGCCGGCGTAATCATTGTCTCAACATAGGTCACAAGCAGTCCCATGAAAGCCATCACGCCAATCGTCATCCCGGCTTTCTCGTGCCTGACTTCAACCGGACTGTATGCGGCGGCAGTTCCGGCGGCTCCGGCCGTTGCAGTGCTCAGCTGAACTCCTCCACAAGTTTCTTCAGTTCCTCGTTGAGCTCTGCAACCTTCCCTGTCTTGCCCTCCTTCTGGAGCCTGAAGGCTGCACCGAGGAAGCGGGTCATCGCATCCCCGGTCAGGTCAAGCACACGTTCAAGTGTGTTCATGTCGTCGACGCTTGCGAGAAGATCGAGGTATACTGCATTGTCTCCGAGTATTGATGCCATCGCGTTCTTCTTCAGCCCCTCCCTTATCTTTTTCACGGAGGCGACATATCTCTTCCCGGACTTCGTCAGCCTGTAGACCTTTCTCCTCCCGGACACGCTGAATGAGACATAATCGAGTTCCATCAGCCTGTTCATCACTGGTACTATTGTTCCGTTTGAAACTCTCCTGTCGAACCTTCCCAGTATCTTCGACAGATCATAAACGCTCAGTCCCTTTCCAAGGCCGAGCAGCATCAGTATATTAAGCGGGTAGTTCCGTGCAGGCATGAACAATGCGCTTACAGTGCATTTTTATTTATATGTATCGAATTCGACCTATCCGGCCTGTCTGCCTCTCTTTCCATGAGCACCTTCATCCTGTCCGGCGACATCCGGAAAGTATGCTTTCATTACCCTGTCCATGTCGAATCCGGGAGTCCTCATTGCGTTGAGTGCTATTTCGTCGAAAGCATCCCTCTTCTTCGACCACATTTCCACAACCCTGTTCATTTTTGATGAGAACTCCCTGTAGTCTTTCCTGCTTATTTCCAGTCCCTCCCTGCTGTCGAACTGAACAAGATCCCTCAGATCCTTTCCAAATAGCCAGCCGTTGTATCCGTCCCTGACAAACTCAACCACCGAACCATCTCTCGATGTTATAGGCGGCGTGCCGTTTGCCATGCCCTTCATGAAAGAGGTGCCGGAAGATTCCCAGCCGCTGAATGGCGTGAATACCATCACGTCCGCTCCCTTTACAATCTTCCTGGAGAGTCCGACATCGTAGCCGGGCGTGTAGAACACATTGTCATTCTCTTTTGCCAGCTGATGGAACTCCTCCATGACTTCCCTGTTGACAAGATCCTGGGGATGAGCCTTGCCGGCGAGTATGAAGAGAAGCTCGTTGTTTCTGTTTTCCCTGATGTAGCGCAGAATGAAATCGGGTCTCTTGTAGGTGACAATCCTCCTGTTCCATGCAAGCACCATCCCGTCCCTCTTTATGCCCGCATGCCTGAGGAGTTCCTTCCTGTTCCTGTCCTTGAACTGAGCGAAATCCTTTGCCTTGACGTTCCCCGTTTCACCGGCAGTCCATCTCGGTATTTCTATGCCGTTCGTGACATACCCTATCTTGCCTGCAAAATGCGGCATAACCCGCTGTGTGATGGCATGATGTTTCCTGGAGACACAGAATACCTGCTCTGCCCTTGCAAGGCCAAGATCTGTCAGGAACACCCTGTCATAGAGGAAGTCATACCCATACTGCTGCCTGAAGTATCTGCTGGGGAATGAGGGATGCCCCCACGGTCCCGGTGTGTGTATTATGAATCTCAGCTTTGTCCCGGGGAGCCTGTTCAGGTTCGGGCTTATTGCTATCAGTGTCGTGTAAGCCTCCTGCATATCTATGCAGTCCACATCCCTCCCGTACCTCGAAAGGTAATCGAGTGCTCCTTCGGCAAGCAGAACATACCTGTTGAACGAAAGGTCCGTGTCCGTGTGTTCATACAGGTGCTCGTTGAGTCTCCTGGCCCAGGCGGGCGAGCTCACATCAACAAACACTGCCTTCGCAGTTCCCTTTTCAAATACCCTGTAGGAGGTTTCAACCTGCCTGCCTGCGATGGAAACGCTCCCTGGTTTTTCTGACATCTGTTTCAGGAATCTTTCAGGGTAAGGGCTGTCT
>JAJYOM010000010.1 GCA_021796175.1 Thermoplasmata archaeon | reverse complement strand
TTCCGTTTTCATTTTTTTTAGAAGAGGATGAGTTATAATGCAGGGCAGTAGAGCGCATAAATGGTATAACAGGCGAGCGGCAAAATCAGCCTTTGCTGTGTTGATAGTTGCATTGCTTGTGATTGGAGGCTACTTTCTTGTTTCACAAATCTCTGGTCTGAGTTATTATGCTGTGACAAGCGGCAGCATGACGCCGACACTGAAGATCGGTTATGTAGTCGTCACCCAGAGGATAACCGCAAATGCTCTGCATGTCGGAAATATAATAGTGTACAAAACCACCGATACCGGCCTAAAGAACGTCCTGCTTGTCCACAGGATAATTTCGATTACGTATGTGAATGGATCCATAGTGGGTTTCGTCACCAAGGGGGACGCAAATCCTTACCCCGATTATGTCTATGGTTTCGAGCCGCTACATGGAATCCCGCCGAATGACATAGTTGGTAAAGTCATACTCATTGTTCCCTATCTGGGTCTGATACGATTGTATCTATCCCAAGACTCGGGAATTGAGTTTATAGCTTCAATTCTGCTCTTGTCGATTGGACTCGATTTGTTCAGACAATCCCGAAGAGGGGCGACATATGAAAAGGCTCGGACAAACAGTTATACAGCGTCAAGCATGAGGCGCATAAAGCGCAGGAATCTCTCTTCCCATAGAGTAAGAAACGTGCATTACAGAAACCTGAAGTCAAACGTCAAACGGTAACTTCTTTGGCTTAATGCGGCAAACGACTGTTGTTTCCAATTTGTTTGTGCCTGCCGGTCCCAATATCTTCTGGCCTTTTCAAGCTCATCTCCAGAAACAGCCGTGAAAAGTTCGGGCGGCCGTTTCAGGGTGGCGTATACCGTCGCAGAATCGCTATTCAACCCTGACAGGCTGAAATAACTCGTCCGGTTACGAATAACGGTAAGATAATTGCGCTGGCTGCAGAGCGCATCTGTACAGTGCTGGAGTTGAAATGGTTAATCAGTTCAATAGATTAACCTGAAGTGGAACCTGCACCCATTTACAGACAAGATGCGGGAGGAGGGATTTGAACCCACGTACCCCTGCGGGACAGAATTTCCCATTTGGATCTTAAGTCCTGCGCTGTTGGCCAAGCTTAGCTACTCCCGCTTCGATTTCAGTGAATATGAGTGGACTATTAAAGCCCGCATGCGGCATGTGAACATACATAAAGAGACCCTGTCTGCTTTAGTGGGATCCTTTAATCTATGTCGTATGGAATAATTGTACATAAAAGGAAGATGAATGCATGGTGAAGGAGTACGGTATTTTTGTAGACGGCGAATGGACAGAGAGCTCAAGAAATGAGTTTTTCGATACATTGAATCCGGCCACGGGTGAGGTCCTGGCCCGCTTCGCAAAAGGAACTGGAAGAGACGTGGACATAGCGGTCAAGTCAGCAGCGAGCGGCTACAGGATCTGGAAGGAAATACCTGCGCCAATGAGGGGTGAAGTGCTGCTGAGGGCTGCACTGAATCTTGAAAAGCACAAGAATGAGCTTGGCGAACTCGTCACGAAGGAAATGGGGAAGGTGCTGAGCGAGGGAAAGGGAGAGGTGCAGGAGGCAATTGATTTCTTCAAATACATGGCAGGCGAGGGTAGGAGAATGTTCGGTGAAACTACGCCGTCAGAGCTGCCGGACAAGTTTAACATGACGGTTCGTCTGCCGAAAGGTCCTGTCGGAATGATAACTCCCTGGAACTTTCCCGTCTCCATTCCATCATGGAAAATGGGTGCTGCGTTGATTGCAGGCTGTTCTGTAGTGCTCAAGCCGGCAACGGATACACCACTCTGTGCTGCCAGGTTCATAGAAATTGTAAATGAAGCAGGCTTCCCGCCTGGCGTGATCAATATGGTGGCTGGTAGCGGAACCGAAGTGGGAACGCCGCTCATAAACCATCCATTGATTCGCGCCATATCTTTTACAGGCGGCGTAGCCACAGGCAGGGAAGTTTACACTGAGGGTGCGAAGAGGCTGATACAGGTTCATCTTGAGCTGGGCGGAAAGAACCCGGTGATAGTCATGGACGACGCGAACCTTGACCTGGTCACGGAGGGCGTTCTGTTCGGAGCTTTCGGAACTTCCGGACAGAGATGCACGGCGACGAGCAGACTCATAGTGCAGGAGGGTGTGTTTGGCAGGCTGATGGAGAAGCTGACCGGAAGGGTGGAAAAACTGAAGGTCGGCAACCCTATCAATGATGGAGTTGACATGGGTCCGGTAATAAACAGGAAGGCAAAGGACTCCATCATGGGCTACGTTGAAATAGGGAAGAAGGAGGGCGGCAGGGTGCTGACGGGCGGAAATTCGATTGAGGGCGGGAAATACAGCAAGGGCAATTTCATACAGCCGACAATGATAGAGACAAAGCACGGCTCAAGGATAAGCACCGAGGAGATCTTCGGCCCGGTGCTCTCGGTCATCCGGGTCCGGAACTTTGAAGAAGCGGTGGAAGTGGCAAACGGCGTCCAGTACGGCCTGAGTTCCGCCATTTACACAAGGGATATCAACAGGGCTTTCAGGGCAATAGGGCTGCTTGAGAGCGGGATAACTTACGTCAATGCGCCAACAATTGGCGCCGAGATACACCTGCCCTTCGGAGGTGTGAAGAACACCGGGACAGGCGGAAGGGAGGCGGGCTCGGCGGCGATAGAGGAATTCACCGAGCTTAAGAGCGTCTTTGTGGATTACAGCGACAGGCTGCAGAAGGCACAGATAGATACGGAGAGCAGGCTGAAGGAGAGGACGCTGGAAGCTGAAAAACTGAGGTAATCAGGCCTTTCCACCCGATTCGCCTGATGAAACAGCGCCGGCGAATATATGTGCCATCCGCAGTGGCTCGGGAAAATTGCCGCGCACGATAGACAGACTGAGCATATCAAGCGCATCCCTGTCAGAAAGCCCCGACCTGGCGGCAAAAAGGCTGAACGCCATGCCTCTGGCAGGCACCGGCCTGTACCTGCTGATCATCGCAATGCGGTCCTCCCAGTCTGCGAAGTGCTTCCTCAGAGCGCTTTCCATCTCCACAATATCAGGCTCCCTCCTGGTAACACTTAGGACAGGTATTCCGGTCTCGCTGTGAATCCTGTCCAGATCATAAATGTTGAAACCGCCCGAAGCTATGCCGTCGAGCAGTATAATCCTGATCTGCTCACGCAGTCTGGAGCGAAGCACGGCGGAAACAACCTGCGCGGATGAATCGGTGCCGTCTATCTCACAGTCGGTGACGATTGCACCTTCTAGGTAGGATGGCAGACGGGTGATCACGCCAACGAGCGGTACCCTCCCCTTCCTGAACGTAAATCTGCCGTCGTCGAAGGCAATTGCACGCACCTGTTTCTTCAATTTACATCAGCGCCAGTTCGCCTGTGACAGGATCAATGTCCTCTTCTCTTGCCGGCCCTATGCCTATGCAGGTAACCGTGCCTGGCGGTATCTCTGTCAAACCGGCATCTGCTACCAGACTGCTTGTCAGACTCCTCAGCCTCGCCTGATCCCTCAGCATGTATAGCTCTTCGACGGACTTCACCTTCACGACCACCTTCTTCTGCCCCTCGGAGAACCAGGCATCGAAAACCTTCCGGTTCTTCTCTCTTGCAAGCATGGAACAGCTTACCGCTGCATGCGCGACCTGCACTGCCATTTTGCCCGGTGAAAGTTTAAGGTCGGTCCTGACTGCCACAACTATCTTGTAGAGGAATCTGTCCCCGCTGCTCAATCCCTGTCACCCCGCGTGGAACCTTCAGTTGCTCCCAGCCATTCGAGGCCGGGCAGTCTGCCGCGTATCGCCGCAATTGCAAGGAAAATGATGGTAAGGGCGGCAAGCACGACTGGCAGAGCTTCAAACTGAAAAGCAGAGCCGGTGACATCTGCAATGAGCAGCAGCAGGTACATGACGATTATGGTCAATGCAAGGCTCAGGCCAATGGAAAATGTGATGAGATGCACATCGTCCTTCCTGATGCCGCTCCCGCCCCCAGCAAGGGCGAGCACCACAGCAAGCCCGGGCAGGAAGAAGAAGAGGGCGGCAAGAGCCAGTAGCAGCAGTGGAGTGAATTGTGTCATTCCGTTATTGTATGGTATTCGGTTATAATAATTCCCGTCCAATCGCCGACCGCGGGGAACAATAAAATAAAAGGGAGAGCGGTTTGACAGTTGGATGAATGGCGATTTCGAGCTGATCGAGAGGGACGGGCTTGCAAGGATCTGCAGGCTTGAGACAGGTCATGGAAAAGTTGAGACGCCCGCTATCCTTCCGGTGATCAACCCTAACAGGAAACTGATCGCTGCTGATAAGTTGAGATCACTCTTCGGTACGGAGATGGTGATCACCAATTCATACATAATCTACAGGAATGAGGAACTGAAGCAGAAAGCACTCAGGGAGGGAGTGCACGGGCTGCTGGATTTTGACGGTTCAGTAATGACCGACAGCGGAACATTCCAGACTCATGTCTACTCCGATGTTGCAATAGACCCGGGGGAGATACTTGAATTCCAGAAGCGGATAGGGAGCGATGTAGCAACAGTATTCGATGTTTTTTCGGAGCCGCACTTCACACGGGAACAGGCAGAGTCTGCGGCTGGCACAACGGCAGTCAGGGTCAGGGAGGCCCTTTCAGCAAAACGGGGGAGAAGCCTGATAGCTGCCACAGTCCAGGGCAGCCTTTACGGGGATGTTCGGGAAAAAGCGGCAGTGGAACTCGGCGGGACAGGCGCGGACTACTTTTCGATCGGAGGGGTGGTGCCGCTGATGGAGAATTACAGGTTTGAGGATCTTGTGAACGTCATAATCGCATCAAAGAAGGGACTTCCGCCGGGAAGGCCGGTGCATCTCTTCGGTGCCGGTCACCCGCTGATGCTGCCAATGGCCACGCTTCTCGGATGCGATGTTTTTGATTCGGCCTCGTACGTCAAGTACGCCTACGACGGAAGGATGATGTTCCCGGAAGGGAGCTATTCGCTCACTGACATAAGATACGGCTGGTGTGACTGCCCGGTGTGCACGGCGAACACACCAGCAGAGCTCAGGGAGATGGAAGATGATGAAAGGGTTCTGAAGATTTCAATGCACAATATGCACGTGCTCACATCGGAGATCGGAAGAATCAAGCAGGCGATACATGAGGGAAGTCTCTGGAACCTGGTGGAGGCGAGAGCAAGGAGCAGCCCTCAGCTGTTCGATGCTTACAGTGCAATACTTTCCGGAGCCGGCTATCTGGGGAGGTTTGAGCCGAGGTCCAGGAAGACAGGTGTCAGTTTCATTGACGGCCTTTCTTTCAGAAGACCGGACGTTGACAGCTTCATCAGAGCCGCATCGGCAGTCCGGCCCGGAGCGAGCGACAGGCTGCTTTTTGTGGACGGGGAAAGGCAGTATTTTACCCACTTCAACCTCGGAAGCTATTCCGAAATGGAGGATGTTGCATCAGTCACCCGGGCCGGCATTTATCCGCTCCAGCTGACCGAAACATATCCTCTCTCGCAGTCAATCTATTCCGCCTCCGCAGGCACGGAGGCGGACACAGCGGAATACGCCTCAAGATTCGGTTACGCGCTGCAGAGAAGGGAGGAAGGCAAATGGAAGAGAGACGGGAAGGACTGCAGAAGGCCGCGCAGCGAGTCGCAGGTCCGCATTGTGTGCGAATACCAGTTCGGAAAAGAGGGCGCCGATGCACTGGCTGGCGCGGGCATCAAATGCACCCAATCCAGGAACACGGGAAAGCTGAGGACAGTTGCAAGAGACGGCAGGCAGATACTGTTTTTCAGGACAGAGGACGGCCTGTTCTCAGTCAAATACCATGGCGGAGAGCTGCTCCTTGCTGCGCTAAAACCGCCTGCCTTGAGGGTAGTATGTACTGATGACGCGGTGCCCTTTGTATCTGCCGGCAGGAGCCTTTTCACGAAATTTGTGAAGGATGCGGACCTGTCGCTCAAGCCGGGTGACGAATGCCTCGTCGTGGACGGCAGCGACAGGCTGCTCGCAGTCGGCAGGACGATTCTGAACAGGGAGGAGATGCTTTCCTTCAGGAAGGGAGTTGCAGTCGACATCAGGGAAGGCAGGTCTTCTTCATCGCCTTCTCAGCCACCTGAAGACATGAAATGAAATCATCCGCAGTCCTCATCAGGCTCATGATGCTGTCTGATTCTGCGCTCGCTGTTATGCCGCCTTCTGTCGCGCGTGATGAAATGAAGTCCTCATTGTCCATGACGACAGCCTCGTGCAGTTTGACCGCATCCGAGTCAAAATTCATTGAAAGCACAATCCTGTAAACCATTCACTTCTCACAGCCTGAGCCCGAAAGCGGTTGTGAACTCTTCAACTTTCCGGAACTCCTGCAGGAAGTATCTGCCCTTGTCTGTTATGCTGTAATATGTCTTGTCTCCACCGCTGCTCTTTGTAATCAAGCCGTTCGATTCAAGCATGCCCAGGTATTTTGTCAGCCTGTCATATGACAAATTCGCCCTGTAAAGAACATGGGTGGGCTTGGTTTCCTTCTCCTCGGCAACTGCCCTGAGTATATCTGCGAAAATCCTCGCTTTTGAACGGTAGACTCCCTCAGGCACTTTCTGATGTCCCCCGTTGACGGTTTTTCCCCTGGTGATGACCGATTGCCATGTAAAGGAGAGCGAATGCAAGCATCTGCATGACTTCATAATAGGCAGAACCGGATGCCATCAGTCTGGGTGCGAAAAGCAACAACGCCGTTATTGCATGAAGCAGAAACAGCAGGGAAAAACTCGCCAGAACAAGTGCGGTGGACGCGGTGGGGGTCGACCGGTAGACGGACCACACACTGATTACCACAACCAGCAGCAGTGCAACTATGAAAAGCTCGAAGGTCAGAGCTACTGCAGTCACTGCGACCAGCGGCACCGTTCCCTCGATGGATTTCGGCCTGATGACATAGGCGAGCATGACGAGAAGATAGGCTATGACCTCGAGATATGAAACAAAATAGTACCTTCCAAGCAGACTGTTGGGAGGATATGTCCTCGAGGCATGACCAAGGAATCCCAGCGCCGTGAAAAAGAAAAAGACGCAGAGCAGGGAAAAGCCGAGGCCAAGAAGCAGGAGATTGAGATTCTTAGCGACACCGTATGCCCTGAACGCCCTGTACGCGACCAATGCCGCCACGACAAGCGTGACGACCGACAGAGCAGCCTGAATCAACCCAAATGCATCTACCATAAGATCAGAGTCGGACAATTCTGCGGTAGTTATCCCGCTTTACGTACGAATCGTACAGACGGCCAATTCCGTTTGCATATATTAAAGGTGTCAGCTCGTGGATTCAGGTGAAATGAATGGCAGACGGAAATAAATCTGGCAAGGCAGGAAAGAAGCTGCTGGCAATCGCACTGGTTGCAGTGCTGGCGATTGCAGGAATGGCGGCCATCGGACTGGTCGAGGCAAACCAGTCCGCGGCAACGAACTCGGTGACGCAGGGGTCAACACAGACGAACGGAATCTATCTAGAGGTTGTTGTCTGGGCAAATGTCAACGGACACAGGACAGCTGTGCCTGATGCAAATGTAACCATCTACAGCGTGTCGTGGGCCGAGACCTCAAATGGCAGCATAAACATAACACTGACCCCGGCGGCGAAGGGTGTGACCAACTCCCACGGCGCAGTGTACTTCAACCTTCCCGGCGGCCGTTACGCATTAATCGCCCATGAAGCCGGACTGAGAGGAGCGGCGCTGCTGGACCTTCGCTTCTACACCACAAAATTCGTGAGGTTGAACCCAGCCCAGAACACGACAGCCTGAAACACATTGTGTAAAGAGCAGGATGGAGATCGCAGGCGCGCAAAAGTGCCGTTGCAGTCTCCACTAAACATTTCAGAAATCAGGGGCGGGACTGTCAGTAGTAAAGGACCTGGTAGTCCATGTCCCTTATTGTTTTGTCAACTATAGCCTGAATGTCCACATTCAAAACGGATTTCAGCAGATAGCGCATCCTCAGTCTTTCGTTCTCTGTCAATTTTCAACACTTGATATAACAACTGCGGGGACGTTATAAAAAGTGATCATGCAAATTATCCGCAGTGTGATTCGGCAGCGCAGATGAATGCCAGACTTACCTTCCGCGCCTGTCCTGCCGTTCCTCGTCCTTCCTTCCTCTGAATTCCCTGTCGTCAGATCCCATTGCCTCTCTCTGAACATGTAGCTTGCCCATCCAGTAGAGCTTGGCGTTGTCCTTGTTGAATGGGGCGCCCTTCTGTACGAGAGCCATACTCATCTTCTGCCTGAACTGTAATGCCTTTGTCTCATTCTTGCCCGAAGGCGTTTCGCCTTCCCAGAGCTTTTCGAATTGTGTTTCCTTCTCAGACGGCAAATTGAACACCTTGTACTGTTGAAGAACAACAGTAGCTTTGTTTAAACTTTTGCATGGTTGGAAAGTGGGACATCACCACTCCGGGAAAGTGTAGTGATAATTTCGGCATGAATGCGAAAAGTTATTGCACAGTAGCTGTTCAGCTCCTGACATCGGCTGCGCGGCGTCCCGGGTTATATCGGGTGCGTCAGCGGTCTGGACCATAGGGAGTGCATGAACGGTATGGCATCCAACAGCGGGGCAAAGAATGGAGGAGCGAGGCCAGCCGCCCGCATCGTCTTACTGATTGTCATAGTTGCCATACTGCTGTATATTTTTGATTTGATACTCAATAAGTTCATACTCACCCCCTATTCGACCACTCTCATACCGTATGAGACGTCAATATTCGCGGTCATCGTCCTGGTCGTTGGCTACGCGTTCATAACGCTTCTGTCGAGGCTGATAACCGATCTGCTGACACCGAGAATAGGCAAATCAAAAACAGTCCCTATCAAGTATGCATTCTCACTCGCTGCATATGTGGCACTGTCGTTTGCAGTGCTGGGCATACTGAAGCTCAATCTGGAGGGGCTCCTTGTGGGCAGCGCGTTCACCGGACTGGTGCTCGGGCTGGCTTCCCAGACAGTGCTGGCCAATTTCTTCGCCGGCCTGATACTTGTGCTCGCGCGGCCTGTGAGCGCGGGGGAGAGAATAACGTTTGCTACATGGCAGTACGGGGTCGTAGCCCCCTCGTATCCCCCGAAGTTCTACTCCAATGATTTTCTGGTCAACGGTTTCACAGGGATAGTTGAATACGTCGGCTTCCTCTATGTGAGCATGGTTCTCGACGATGGAAGGGGGGTAAAGATACCAGCTGGAATATTCTTCCAGGCAATGCTCCTGATAAATTCGAGAGCTGAAAAACTAAAAGTGAGAACGAAGTACGAAGTGGAAAAGACTTTAGATCCTGATAGGACAATAGAGGCTGTAAAAACTGCAGTCTCGGCCCTTCCGCGCGTTCTGGCCGGAACTGTGCCTGATGTAAGAGTTTCGGAAACCACCCTGAACACATATGTGCTGTCCGTAGACGTCTTCTCAAAGGAACTGATGGAAGAGCCCGTGAGGAGCGATGTGCTTCAGACTGTAATGAAGACAATAGCAGCCCTGAGGCAGGATAACAAGAAATGATTTAGGGAATTTATGGATCAGGCGGAAATCCCCAGAACAGAGGCTGCCCGGGACAGTCTTTGTAGCGAAGGCAACATCAGCAAGGCTTAATTAACAAATACCATTAGAAAACCGAGGCTGCTAATAATGACCGAACTGAAAGTTGGAGACGCCGCACCTGAATTCAAACTGCCGAAAGCTGTTGACAGTAACCTGTCGCTGAAAGAGCTCACCGCATCCGGAAACCTGATATTGGCATTCTACCCGGGCGATTTCACGTCTGTATGCACAAACGAACTCTGCACATTCAGTGACGGACTCAGGGAATTCAACGAGCTTGGCGCAAAAGTTGTTGGAATCAGCGGTGACAGTTATTTTGCACATGATGCCTTCAGGAAGGCAAACGGGATAAAATTCGATCTGCTGAGCGACTATGACCACAGTGTTGCAAAGCTCTATGGTGTGAGCTATGAAGAAAAGTTCGGACTGCGCGGAATTGCAAAGAGGTCCGTTTTCATTATAGACAGAACCGGCAAAATCAGGTACAGGTGGGTCACAGAGAATCCGGGAATACTTCCCAACTTCGATGAGATAAAGAAGGAGCTCGCGAAGCTGAAGTGATTGCGATCGCAGGCGGGCCCGCACATTGCTAGGGCAAACACACATATGGCAGGGAGGGACAGGATTCCCGGGAGTGCGGGACGGATGTTGCCTGCATGGCCCGCTGGCCATGACCCTGGAACTTCATTTCCTGAAACCCTTCGCTACAATGTACACCTCGGAACTCTGTTTCCTGCTAGCCTCCGGCTTGGACAGCCGGGCAGACTGGAACAACTCCCTGACATCCGCCAGAAGTGTTCCAGTCAATTCACCATCGAACAGCTTCGCGACAAAGTTGCCTCCGTCCCTGAGCATCCTGCCCGCCACAACCAGTGCTGTCCTGACAAGATCAACGGACCGGGCATGATCAAGGCTGTAATTGCCGCTTATGTCGGGAGACATGTCCGAGAGTATCACGTCCACCGGTCCTCCCGTCATCCGGATCAGCTTATCCACAACATCCGGCGAAGTGACATCCCCCCTCATAACTGTGACACCTTCAACGGGACGAATCGATGAAATATCTATACCGAAGACTCTGCCGCCCGGGCCGGCAATGAGTGCTTCAACCTGCAACCATCCACCTGGTGCCGCACCGAGATCTAGGCAACTCATTCCCTCGCCGAGTACCTGGAATTTATCCTGGAGCTGCTGAAGTTTGTACGCGGCCCTGCTCCTGTAGTTTTCATGCTTTGCCTTCAGGTAGTAGTGTTCACGCTTCTTTTCCTTCATCCAGCGCTTCGTCAAGTCTGCTCAGCTACAGCACACGGCGCGAGATAGAATAACTTTCCGCTGTCGGCGCAGTTTCACACCCTGTTCTCCGCCGGGGAGCTGTCTGCAAGCATCGCCCTTTTCATGAAAGTGAGCCTGGCTGCATGAGTGACCACAAATGCGGAAGTCAGCACGAGTGAAATCGACAGAAGTACGGACGGGTTGAATAATGAATAGACTTCGGCCGCGTTGTACATGCTGCCTGCAAGTATTCCGGCAATATACGCCGGGACCGATAGTGCAAGGGCCAGGAGGGAAAAGAGCATCAGGTGGTGAATGCTGCCGGCAGAGAAGGAGATGGTTGTTCTTGCAAGCAGTATGCACCCGCCGGAAATGGCGGCGAGTACAAGGAACGGGTAGTTGGACAGAAGAAGCTGGAGAAACGGAACAGGAGGGAAAAGTGAAGGCGGCACCGTTGAGGCGATGATGGAAAGTGCGATTATCGATATTCCTGCCGTATAGCCGTTCAGCGTCTCTGACCTGCCTGTCGCGAGAACAACCAGCTGTCGAAGGCGCCGGTTCATGCAGCATCAGCCCTTACATGCTTATTTCAACCTTCTTCGAAGATTATCTGCCGCCGAAACTCTGAGCGCTGGAATTTATCAGCTACCGTAGAAAGCTTTATTCAGACAATCAATTTTGAAACCAGGTGCCTGCTTGAGATGATGCACAGATGATCAAGGTTCTCTTCACTGATATCGGCGGTGTGTGCTGCGACAATCCATACAGGACAATGTCGGCTGGCCTGAACAGTATGTTCGGCATACCGGAGGCCACAGCGATGGCTGCGTTCGTCCGGGAGGCAGTTTACCTCGACAGGGGAGATATCGACTTCAGATCATTCCATGCGCGAGTCATTTCAGACCTTGGAATTCAGGTGGACTTCGAACATTTCGAGGCAATGCACATGGAGAGCCTCTCACTTAAGAGTGATGTTTGCTCACTTGTGAAGGAAGTCAGCCGGAAGAACGGTGTGAGACTAGTCGCGCTGAGCAACATGCCTGAATACACCTGGAGGCTGCTGGACGAGAAGTACCGCCTGGCAGGCATGTTCGATGACGCCATACTTTCCTATTCCTGCTCGGTAGTCAAGCCCGATGCTGCCATATTTGCAATTGCGCTGAGAAAGGAGGGCGTGGATGCATCAGAGTCCCTCTTCATAGATGACAGGAAGGAAAATGTGGAGGAAGCGGGAAGGATCGGCATACAGTCCATACTCTTCAGCAACTGCGAACAGCTGAAGAGGGATCTGTCCATTAACGGTCTGACAGCTTTGCCCTGATGCCTGTGAAAGCATTTATTCATCCACCGGGAATAGCCGGTCCATGAAGGTCGATGGAATAACCTACGCTTCGTCTGGAGTCGACATTGACCTGAAATCGCATTTCATTGAGCTGCTCGTTTCGGAGTTGCGATACAGGAGAAAGGGGAGAAAAGCACCGGTCGGTGTCGGTCATTTCACTTCCACCATACCGTTCGGTGATAGGCTGCTGACTCTCGGCACCGACGGCGTCGGATCAAAGCTGCTGATCGCGGCCAGGCTGGGCAAGTGGGGCACAGTCGGCATAGATTGCGTCGCAATGAATGTCAATGACACCATATGCGTCGGTGCGGAGCCGCTCGCGCTCGTTGACTACATAGCACTGCCGTTCCCGGATACAGGAATAGCCTCCGAGATAGGAAGGGGTCTCAACAGAGGCGCTGCGCAGGCGAACGCCGAGATCGTTGGAGGCGAGGTCGCAGTCCTGAGGGACATGGTGAACGGTGTCGATATTTCCGCGAGCTGCCTGGGTGTTGTTGACAGAAAGAAGGTCGTGACGGGCAGGGGCATCAGGACAGGCAATGACATTGTCGGCATCTCCAGCAGCGGAATTCACTCCAATGGCTACACGCTGATAAGAAAGCTTCTCGATGAGACAGGCACATCCCTGGATGCAAAATTCGGCGGGGGCACTCTTGGAAAGGAGCTGCTGAAGCCAACGGCAATCTATGTCAGGCCGGTCCTCGATGTCCTGGGGAAGCACAGGGTCACAGGTCTTGCAAACATAACTGGCGGCGGCTTCAGGAACATAATCAGGCTGAACGGAAATGTAAAATTCCTGATAAACAGCCTGCCCAGGACACCCCGAATATTCGAATTCATATCCGGACTTGGAAACGTTGATGCCGGGGAGATGTACCAGACATTCAACATGGGTGTGGGCTTTGTCATAGTAACAGCAAAGGGCGAGGGCGACGCGGTGTGCAGGACGCTCGCGATGCATCGCATGAAGGCATGGGTCATAGGACATGTGGAAAGCGGAAAAGGCGTTGAAGTAGAGGAGCATGGACTGAACTTCGACAGATACTGAAGAGCAGGATGAAAATGGAATATGGCGATATGCTTCTGCACGGCAGCATATTCACAGGCAGGCGCCATGTCGGGGCGATCGTAATCGGGAACGGCCGCGTGCTTTTCGCCGGGGACCTGAGCGACGCACAGAATGGCTGGAAATGCGCCCGAACGCTGTATACAGGCAATGGCACGGTCGTGCCTGGGTTGATAGATTCGCATGTGCATCTGGCTGCAACGGGCATGAACATGCTGTCTTCAGACCTCAGGGGCTCCAGAAGTGCAGCCGAAATTGCAATGAAGGCTGGTAAAATGGTGAGCGAAAAAGGTTTTGCAGTGGCGAGTGGCTGGGACCAGGAACTGTTCGAAGGGGGACGGTACCCTTCTGCTGCAGATCTTGACGCAGTTTCATCGGAGGGGCCGATGATACTTTACAGGTACTGCTCGCATGTTGCCGTTGTGAATTCGCACGTAATTGAACGTGCAGGCGTCACTGCCGAAACACCGGATCCGCCGGGCGGGATCATTGGAAGGGATAGCAGCGGGAGACCTGACGGCATGTTCTTCGATACAGCGATTGAGAGGTACATCTATCCCATAGAGGAAGAACTGACACGCGGACAGGTTGACGGCGCAGTCCGCAGGACGGTTGAATATGCAATATCAAGGGGACTCACTACCCTTGTTGCGATGAATGCCGATCCTGCTGAACTCAGTGCTGTCAACTCGTTGGAGAAAAGGGGCGAGTTGAAGTGCAGGGTGAGGTTCTTCCTGTCGAAGGACGCATTCCTCGCGACAGGCGTGAAAAGACCCGAAATAAATGAAGATGAGATGGTGAAGGTATGCGGTGTAAAACTGTTCGCGGACGGCTCATTCGGCGGAAGAACTGCGCTGCTCTCTTCGCCCTACAGCGATAAGGACACAAGCGGACTGCAGCTGACAACCGATGATGAAATTGAACAACTGATGAGGGAGGCCGTTAAGAGGAAAATGATTGTTGCAGTGCATGCAATCGGCGACAGAGCTGCAGAAAACGTCCTCCGCTCCGCCTCGAAGACCGGTATACCGTCAAAGTACCTCCGGATTGAACACGCGGCCTACACCCCGCACGCGGTACTGGAGATGCTTTCGCGTATCCGCCCCGCGCTCGCAGTTCAGCCGCACTTCCTTGTTGGCGACTGGTGGCTTGGAAAAAGGCTCGGTGTAAGAATCAGGGACTGCTACCTGTTCAGGACATGCATGGAAATGGGACTCGTGGTCGCAGGCTCAAGCGATTCACCTGTTGAGCCTCTTGATCCCTGGACGGGCATACTCACCGCTATGGACAGGGGCAGGCACGCCGGAGTGGAGATTGCAGAGACAACCGCAGGCGAGGCACTGGACGCCGATTCGGCATTGACCATGTACACGACAAATGGCGGGGCGGCGTGCGGAGAAGCGGAAGTGCTAGGCACGCTTGAGCCGGGTGCATATGCCGACGCCGTCTTCCTTGAGGAGGGCAGCATTGACATAAAGACTGCGTCATCGCCCACGGTAATCGGCACAATGGTCGGTGGAAAGTTTGTATACACTTCCGGCGGAAATTCAGGCGACAGGCTCAGCGGGTGACCTTCCTGTAAATCATCACCGGGCACGGTGCGTTTTTCATAAGGTACTCGAAAGCACCCCCTGAATAGAAGGGCAGCTTTGACTTTGATATGTTCGACGATATCAGGACAATTGAATACCTCTCCTTCGAAAGCTCGCCAAGTATCGCATCCGCAACCCTTGTCCCATAGTACACTTTCGCGAATGTCCTGTAATCGCCGCTGCCGCTATGTGGCCTGTGCTGCTCGCGCCTCCTGCTGCCGCCGTCCGGCATCCTGTACTGAATTATTGGAAGGTCGCCAAGCTCATCTGAGAGCGACTTCGCTATTGCCAGCAGCTCTCTCCCCTCCTCATCTCCCCTGATTGCGACGAGTATGTTGCCCGAGGGCTTCCTGGGCATTGTAAGTGTAAGCTTGTTGAGCATCATAACGCTGCAGGCAGAGTTCCTGGCTATGCTCCTCGTCTTGCTGCCGAATCTGAAACTCTTTTTGCCTTCATGCGGATTTATGACAAACATCAGCAGCCCGATGCTGCGAAGTGAAATCTCCTCGAGTATGCTGCCGACTATGGACCTTGAGTTCTTCACTTCGGGTGTGACAGTGACCTCGTGCCTGTAGCCAGCCTCGACTGCCGCTATGGAAATCTTGGTGCTCTTCTTCCACTTGTCAATGACTTCCAGGGGAAAACTCGTGTCGATTATATTCAGCGTCACAATTTCCCCTCCCCTGGCGAGCAGCTTCCTTGCAAGCGGAATCATGAGCTCGGCTGTCTCCTTCGAGTCGGCCGGCACCAGTATCTTCTGGAACTTCAGCCTGCCTGACTGTGGGGCCCGAGGGTCCGTGGATGCAACCTGCTCTGCCATATCAATCCTATCCATCATTACATTACGGCTTCATGATTATTCAACTTAACGAGTTTCCTCCGGCTTTCAGCTGATTGTGCCGTTGCCGACCAGTATTCTGTGAAGAGCTATATCGAGCGTCACGACATTCACATAGGTGCTTCCAATGAAACCGAGATACGGATGGGTGGTGTATCTGTCCACGAGCTGTTTCAGGTAGCTGACGTTGAGGTGGCTGTAGTAAGCCACCCTTGAAAGCTGGAACAATGCGAAGCCGACGGTGATGTCCGGATCGAAGCTGGAACCGGATGGTTCAACGCCGTTAGCCGGGACGAGCGTTCCGTTGCTCACCCTGCCTGTACTTATGAGATACTCGGTATAGTTCTTTGTCTGGTTGTAGAATTGCTGAGTCATTATGCCGAGCGCGGATCCGCCTGATCCGTTGCTGGAATTGTAGCCCACGGCTGAAACACGCGGCCAGAAGTAGTACGGGGAAGAGAAATTCTCGCCGATGAACTGGGATGCTATAACTGTGCCGTTCTGCGTTATCAGGCTTCCATCCGCCTGATAGCCCAGGCCTATTCCGTGGACAACTACCGCCACGAAGCCCGGATATCCGAAGCCAAGCAGGGCGAAGAACAGCACTACCAGGACAAGCGCAGCACGTACGTGAGACACCGGTTTTTCCCTTTCAGACATAGAACAACCCCAGCAGCATCGCCAACAGTTTGATTCCGACGAACGCAGATATGAGCCCGCCCAGGCCGTAGATAATCATGTTTCTCCTCAGCAGTGTGGGTGCGTCAGTAGCCTGGAACCTGGCTCCCCGCATAGATACAGGGATCAGTATGGGAATTATGATTGCATTGAATATCAGTGTGGAGAGCACTGCGAGCGACGGTGGCTCGATATGTAGAATGTTCAACGCGCCAAGCGCTGGAAGGAAGGCGGAGAATATAGCCGGTATTATGGCAAAGTACTTTGCAACGTCGTTGGTGATGCTGAATGTAGTCAGCGCCCCCCTCGTTATCAGAAGCTGCTTTCCAAGTGCAACAACCTCTATCAGTTTGGTAGGATCTGAATCGAGGTCAACCATGTTCGCGGCATCTTTCGCAACGGCGGTGCCGGAGTTCATTGCAAGACCGACATCTGCCTGCGCCAGTGCGGGCGCATCGTTTGAGCCGTCGCCTGTCATTGCGATCAGGTGGTTCTTTGACTGTTCCCTGACGATTATCTCCATCTTGTCCCTTGGCGTCGCCTCAGCCCTGAATTCATCTACCCCGACCTTCTTCGCTATGCTCTGGGCGGTCAGGAAATTATCGCCGGTTACCATGATGGTGCGGATGCCCATGTTCTTCAGTTCTGCTATCCGCGCATCTATGCCGGGCTTGATTATGTCCTGAAGTATGATAAGTCCCTCGACCTCGCCGTTCTTTGCCAGCAGCAGCGGCGTGGAACCCTCCATGGAAGCATCGTGCATCTCCCTCCTCAGGGCAGGGGGTATGACGACGCCTGCCTTTTCCATTGCATCAGCCGAACCTTTCCTGATGCGTGTTCCGTCGGGTGTGTCGGAACCGCTCATGCGTGTCTCGGCAGTGAAACGGACTCCCTTCAGTTCGGATATGACCTGCTTGTCAACCCTGGCGCCCCTTGCGTGGGCGAGCTTCATAGTTGATACGCCCTCAGGCGTCGTGTCGAGAGCAGAAGAAAGATAAGCTGTCTCCAGCACATCCTTCTCCGTCTTTCCCGGCGATGGTACTATTTTTGTCGCAACCCTGTTGCCTATCGTTATTGTGCCGGTCTTGTCAAGTATGAGCACATCCAGATCGCCCGCAGTTTCCACTGCCTTTCCGCTCTTGGCAATTACGTTGTACCTCACCACCCTGTTCACGCCGGCTATCCTTATCGAGGGCAGGAGTGCGCCGATCGTCGTAGGCAGGAGGCATATCAGGAGAGCTATGAGTGCGCCGGTGTCAACCGCGAATTTGAAGAACTGTGAAGCGGGTATTAGTGTGGCAATTACAACTATGAGTGCCATGCTCAGTGCAA
This sequence comes from Thermoplasmata archaeon, assembly GCA_021796175.1. Classification (GTDB taxonomy): domain Archaea; phylum Thermoplasmatota; class Thermoplasmata; order Sysuiplasmatales; family Sysuiplasmataceae; genus JAJZXY01. The sequence goes on along the minus strand of JAJYOM010000010.1, from coordinate 4,492 downwards.
TGAGCAGCTGAGTGAGTGCGATCTCGTTCTGTGTTTTCTGCCTGTTCGCGCTCTCCACCAGGTTTATCATCTGGTCAAGGAAGGTCCTGCCCGGGTCATTGCTGACCCTCGCCTTCGCCTCCCCTGAAAGGACTATCGTGCCGCCCAGTGCAGAATCCTTGTCACCGCCTGTCTCCTTCACCTGCGGTTCCGATTCACCAGTCATCATCGACTCGTTGAGCACTACCGCACCTTCCACAAGCTGGCAGTCAATCGGAACAGTCTCGCCTTCCTTCAGGAGGATGATGTCGCCCTTTCTTAGTTCGCCGCTATTCACTTTCACGACCGAGCCGTCGGCGGAGACCTTTCTTGCTTCTGTCTCGGAGCGAAGTCCCTTAAGTGATTCCGCATTTGCCTTTCCCTGGGCGTCGGCAAGCGACTCCGAGAAGTTGGCAAACCAGAGAGTGAAAAAGAGTATTATTGTGATATAGAGGTAGAAGTAGAAATTGTAGTCCGAGCCGAGTGTGCCTTTGAATAGCGAAGGTATGAATGTCATCAATGCCATGAGAATCGTGCTGAGGTAGACGACGAACATCACGGGGTTCCTGAACGCCTTCTGAGGAAGGAAGCCTATAAAGGAACCTGCGATTGCATCCCGCCTGTACTTCCTTGCATGCATCTTCGCTTCGCTGAGCATCTCATCCCCCCAGGAAACCTGAAAGCGGGCCCAGCGCGAGTACAGGCAGGAACAGCAGCGCGCTCAGCACAATTATGAATGCAAAGAGGAAAACAGCGAAAATGGGATCATCTGTCACCGCCGCGCTTTTAGTCTGGGCAAGCGGCTTGGTCGAGGACAGTACTCCCGCAATAGCGAGGCCTATCACTATGGGGGCGAATCTGCCGATGAGCATGACGAACGACTCACTGAGCAGTATGAAATTCGAATTCTGTGCGGTAATCAGGTAACCGAAAGAACTGCCGTTGTTTGCAGCCGCACTCGTGAATTCATAGAGGAGGGCAGTGAATGCCTCATTTGGAGGCAGTGGTATAAAACTGGAAAAACCGGACATAACCGTGAGTGCCAGAGGAGCAAGTATGATCACCGGGTGTATCAGTATGTAGACGACGGAATATTTCATTACGCCTGTGGATATCTTCTTTCCAAGGAATTCCGGTGTCCTTCCGACCATCAGACCGGAAATGAAGACTGCGAGTATGACGTATACAAGAAGGTTCATCAGGCCTGTCCCCACACCGCCTGGAGAGCCCTGAACCTCCATGCCGAACAGCGAGCTTGCTATCGAGAGCGGACTCATCTGGTTCAGCGCCACCATCGGTCCGCCGGTCATCGTATAGGTGTTGAGTATCAGGCTGAAGGTGGACTCGGCGATTGAGAAACGAGTTTCCTTGCCTGCCCAGTTTCCGACAGACTGGTTTATCGGCAGACTGGCGAGTGTGGGGTTCGCAATAGTTTCGGCATAAAGCGCAATTGCCAGCCCGACCAGGAAGAGGGACATCGTGACTGCAACAAGCATCCGTGCCTGCTTCGGGTTTCTGATCATATGGCCGTATGAGAAAATCAGTCCGAACGGAATTGAGGCTTCTGAAATCATTTCTATGTATGCCGCCAGGGCATTGGGATTTTCAAAAGGATAAGCGGAATCGGCGCCGAAGAAACCGCCGCCGTTTGTGCCCAGGAACTTTATTGACTCAAGTGAAGCGACCGGCCCCCTGTATATGACCTGGCTTCCCATGTTCAGTGTATGTGCAACAACAGCACCCTGGAATGTCTGAGGCATTCCGAGGAATACAAACACAAGTGCCTCGATGATGCTGATGGGCAGAAGCACCCTTGTGATAGTGATTGTGAAATCCTTGTAGAAATTGCCAAGCGTGCCGTTCTGGTTGACAATCCCCCTGATCATCGCGACAGCAACAACAATGCCGGAGGCGGCTGAGGTGAACATCAGGAATGTAATTGCCCCCATCTGCGAAAAGTAGCTGAGCTGCAGCTCCCCGGTGTAATGCTGGATGTCAGTGTTTGTAAGAAAAGAAGTCATTGTGTTGAAATCGAGAACCGTCCCCAATGCGCCGGCATGATTCGGGTTGAGCGGCAGGAACTGCTGGAAAAAAAGGGTACCGAATGCAAGCAGCCCCATCATGGCGTTTGTTATCAGGAACGCCTTGAGGTACTCCCTCCAGTCCATCTCATGTCTGGGATTTATGCCCATAAGGCCGTACAGGAAGTTCTCAAGCGGACCGAGGTATTTGTCAAGGAAGGAGCGCTTGCCCAGATAAATGCGCCCCATGTATATTCCGAGGTAGTAGGAGACAACCAGAATTACGACGACAAGAAACAGAATTTGTGCATATTCAACAAGATCCATCGATACGATGCTCCATTAGAAGCGCTCCACGTGCAACAGCGCATAAGTCAGGTAACCGAGCATTGCTGCGATGAAGACAGCCACCACTATGTAACCAAAAGGCAGCATATTGACCTCGCGCGGCGAATGAGTCAGCACCTCCTAATAAATGTATCCAAAAACAGACGCACGCTGTCCAGCGCAACTGAAAGTGTTATGAACGCGGAGAAGTTGCCACCTGACATGCACTCCGTTCCCGAAAAGAATTGTGGTCCTCTTGATGGAATAACAGTCCTTGATTTCAGCAGGGCGATGGCGGGCCCCTTCTGCACAATGCTTCTGGGCGATCTTGGCGCCGACGTCATTAAAGTTGAGCCCGAAAAGGGAGATGATACAAGGGCATGGGCACCGCCGGAGATGTCCGGCATTTCATCTTATTTCATGAGCACAAACAGGAACAAGAAAAGCATAGCGCTCGATCTCAGGAAGGGAGAAACCGGAGAAGTCATCAGGCGGCTTGCCAAACGCTCTGACGTCGTGATTGAGAATTTCAGGCCAGGTGTAGCCGACAAGCTTGGAGTCGGCCATTCTGCCCTTTCCGGCTACAACAGCAGACTCATATACTGCAGCATCTCCGGCTTCGGACAGACCGGACCCTACAGGGAGAGGTCCGGCTTTGATCTGACCGTTCTTGCAATGAGCGGCCTGATGAGCCTGACAGGGGAAGAGGGAAGGCCGCCAGTGAAATTCGGTGTGCCCATAACGGATATAATATCCGGACTGTTCGCCGCAGTGTCTGTGACATCCGCGCTGTACAGCAGGCAGAAGGATGGCAGGGGCCAGTACATAGACATGTCAATGCTGGATGCCAACATGCTCACACTCACTCACCAGGCAACTGCCTATTTTGCATCTGGTGAAAATCCTTCAAGGCTCGGCTCCGCACATCCAAGCATCGCACCCTACCAGGTGTATGAGACGTCTGACGGCTATGTTTCGGTTGCGGTGGGAAGCGAGAAGCTGTGGAAGGAATTCTGCGAAGGCATGGGCATGAAGGACCTCATGGAAGACGCAAGGCTCAGGACAAACCCTCTGCGGGTGAGAAACAGGTTACACCTGAACTCAAAGCTGGAACCGGCATTTGCCAGGCTCACGACCTCGGAGGCAATGTCGAAGCTCGAAAGGGCGGGCGTTCCGGCCGCGCCCATAAACAGGATAAGCGACGTTGTGGCTGACCCTCAGGTCATGGCAAGGAACATGATCGTGGACATCGCCCATCCGGTATACGGGAAAGTGAGGAGCATAGGATCTCCCTTCTCCCACAGCGGCAAACCGGGGGGCATAAGACTGGCGCCGCCGCTCCTGGGCGAACACACCAGACAGCTCCTGGGTGAGCTCGGTTTCACAGGGAAAGAAATCAGCGGCATGATAGAGCGCAAGGCTGCATTCGGCAGATGAGCATGCTGGTGCGGGCAGCGAATTGACCGGAAATGTTCAGATATAAAATCACACTGTGTGTTGCGAAATGAGCGGTAACAGGCTTGCCGAACCCGGAACGATTGGCAGACTCGCAATCCGGAACAGGATGGTCATGGCACCAATGATCTCAAACCTGTGCGATCCTGACGGCCTCACAAATGAGAACCACATCTCCTATCTCGAGGAAAGGGCAAAAGGCGGAGCGGGGCTGATAATAACCGAGTACGCCTACATCAACAGCCGTAACTCGAAAGGCTCCAGGAACCAGATGGGCTTCTACAACGATGATTTCACGCCCAAGTTCAGGAGACTTACCGAGAGAATACACAGACAAGGGGCACATGTGTTCGCGCAGCTGGTCCATGCAGGAGGAAAAGCACTCTATGCAGAAGGAGGGTTGCGACCGTTCGCTCCTTCCGCGGTCGACTACATGGGCACAACTCCATCTGAGATGAGTCTTGATGATATCGAATCAGTCATTTCAGATTTTGTGCGGGCAGCGAAGCTGGCCAGGGGATCCAATTTCGACGGAGTGGAGCTCCACGGAGCGCACGGCTATCTCATACAGGAATTTCTGTCACCGGCACTCAACAGGCGCGAAGACGGTTACGGCGGTTCACTGCAGGGGAGATTGCGGTTTGCACAGGAAATAGTCGATGCGATAAGGG
>JAJYOM010000107.1 GCA_021796175.1 Thermoplasmata archaeon | reverse complement strand
AAGGGCACGATATTTTATTATCTGTGTATCCACTTCTGATTCAGTCAAGGTGCATCCCAACCTGCCTTTGACAACAGGTGAAACGATGCACCTGACTCTAAATTTTACGGTGACCTGTTGATTTGACTTTCAACTACAGGCATTATATACAATCAGAGTTCGTTAGAAGGACCCGATCACACTCTTGATGACAGGTAGTCGGAGACTATGTCTGCCAGGTGCCTCCTTCCGACTATTGCATATTTCAGATTCGCCCGTCTTGCCATTTCGCCGTCAATGTCGTCCCTGTCGCCAATGACAAATTCATCGGATTCGCCATAGTCGAGTCTTGCCTGAGCTATCATGCCCGGCTTCGGCTTCCTGCAGCTGCAGCCGTCCTCCGGCCTATGCGGGCAGAAGTAGATTGCATCGACATGTGCGCCGTTCTCTGCAAGCTGGCGCTTCATTTCATCGTTGACCTCACGCATCTGTTCGATCGTGAAATAGCCTCTTCCTATTCCCGACTGGTTTGTCAGTACAATTACCCTGACGCCGCTCCTGTTGAGCATGAGTATCGCATCGGCTGCACCGTCCGTCAGCCTGACATCCTCTTTTCTGCTGCAGTACGGGCAGTCGACAATGATCGTGTCATCCCTGTCAATGAAAACTGTTCTCTCCATGTTCCGGCTGTACATCGTGAACCATGTTTACCGCTTGAATTTTTCCAGGACAGCCGAAACCACTATTTGGCTTAAGCTGCATCCTCGTTTCCGCATGTTTTTACGGGAAATGTAGATTAACGCCGGCAGCCATCGTTCGCCGGCATGAATGATTCAAAGCTCCTGGCTCTCATCAAAGTGCTCGATCTGGACACTTTACAGGTGAAGAACAGGGACAACTTCGGAGTGAAGATGCGTGTTCAGGCAGCAGCGTATCTTCTCCAGTATCTTGGAGAGGATGGTTTTGACTATTCATTCTCCACGTACTTCAGGGGCCCGTACTCTGTCGATCTCGGCAGGGGACTTTCGCTCCTTGCTCCGGCAGAACCGGGCAAGCTGAAGAATGCAGAAGTTGCGAGATGGTTCGTGGATCATGAACTTGACTGGCTGTCCGCGGCAACCACAATAATGATGCTGCATGCATCGTACCGGGAAAATGAAAACGGGGAGTACAGTGCTGTCAGGCACTACAGGGAGCGGCTGACCAGGGAGGAATACACCGCAGTACTCATGGAACTGAAGGAAAAGGGAATTCTGGACAGATGAGCTCATTTCCTTCGGCGCATGCCTTCAGTCTTCGGCAGGCCGATGCCTGCAGCCCTGGCCAGCAGCAGGAGTGTCATTTCGGGTGCCCTCCCTGTCGCCTGCTCGATCTGCAATGCGCACTCCTCGCCGTCGGTGACGAGCAGCACATTCTGGCTTGCAGCCTTTCCCGCTTCAAGGAACACGTTCCGTCCTATTTCCATCGAAAGGCTGAAAGTCTCCTTTGCAAAGCCGTAACTGCCGCCTGCACCGCAGCAGCCCGCCTGAAGTACTTCGACCTGCGCCCCTGGTATCTGTCTGAGCAGTTCTGCAACCATCAGGTCGGTGCCCAGTGCCCTGGAATGACAGGAAGGATGATAGAGTATCCTGCCTGCTACCGGTTTGAGCTCGATCCCCAGCCCGCCGGTCTTCAGCAGACCGTGGAGGAATTCGTGGACATCGACTGCTGTTCTTGAGAGCGCCCTGGATCTCTCGTCGTCCACCACGCTCAGATAATCGTTCCTGAATGCCATGACAGCCGAGGGTGAGGAACAGAGAACCGGTATGCTCCTTGCCGAATACGGGTAGAGGCTGCTTATGTTCTCCAGTATGTACTTGTTTGCCTCCCTCAGCATCCCAAGATATATCAGTGGCAGACCTGTGAAATGCTGCCTTGGAAAGAGAGTGGTATAGCCAATCTTTTCAAGGAGGCCAACCACTGCCCTGCCTACCCTCGAATCGAAATAGTTGGCATAGATGTCAGCAAAATATGCAACCTCCCCCTTGATTCCCGGCTTCGCCACCCGCTTTTCAAACCACTCTCCGAAAGGTTCCGTGTCGAACTCCGGGATCTTCCTCCGCCTGTCTATACCGAGAGAGTGTTCCAGCGCTGATCGCGCGTTCCTTGACCGTATGAGCCGGTTTGACAATCTCGCGACACTTGAGGCTATCATAGTATAGAGCTCGTAATCTGAGAAGAATCTTGATGCCCTTGAAATCGTGCCGGGTCCGACCCGTTTGACGTGCTGGGCCCTTGCTTCCATGATAATCTTCGGCGTGTTTACATGGCTCGGGCACTCCGATGCGCACATTTTGCACTCGATGCAGTAGTCATAGATTGACCGCATGTACTCATTACTGTACATGGCAACAGTCGGAACACCGCCGATATTGCTCAGGAGCCTGACCAGATTGTCCATTCCCCTCGGAGAGGTGAGTTCGCTTCCCATCGTCCTGTAAACAGGGCACTGCGTCTCGATGAATGAAAGTGTGCGGCACTCGCCGCAGCCGTGGCATGCGTCTATCTCCTCAATCATTGACAGAGGCTGTGCATCAAATCTTGATATGACGTCCCTGGTATTCCAGTTGAGCAGCGGCCTGAATGGCCTCCTGTCATGCTCCGGACCAAACCTGTATGGCATCGGTCCGCCAGGCTCCAGTGACCTGGGGCCGCCGAGTATATGCATCGGATCGAATGTCTTTTTCAGCAGCTCAAATGCGGCGAGTGTGTCTTCTTCAACTGCGCCTTGGAGGTACGGGCGCAGCTGAATGCCCAGGCCATTCTCCGATGACAGCGCTCCTCCTGACTCCTTCAGGTAGGATGAGAGCTCAGTCAGGAAACGGGAAAGTTTGTGCCTGTCATCTGCTTTCCGCAGATCGAGAAAAGGCCTGATGTATACTATACCCTCCGTCGCATGGCCGAACGTGAGAAGGTTCAGGGCATATCTCCTTGACAGGCGGTCCAGCTCATCTATCAGTTCTGTGATATTTCCCGGTGCGACTTCAATTCCCTCGGCCGCAACTACGTACCTTCCGGAATCCGAAGGTCTCTGGAGCCGGTGCAGTGCGTTGCTCAGCTGCGCAAGAACTGCAAACGGTTCACCCGCGAGATCAATGGACAGCTGTGCGCCGCAGTTCTTCATCACCGCAGGAGGCGCAGCCCGTTCCTTCCAGATTGCGACAAGGCCGGCTTTTGCTTCCCGGGGGAGCGAAGGCAGGCTGAACACTGACCTGAAGGCATTGAGTGCGGCCGAATCGAGGAATTCGGCGCATACAAGGCTCCCGCCGGCGGAGCGTGCGAAACTGCAGGCATCGCCTAATGACCTGAACACTGTCAGCGTGCTTTGCAATGAATCTATTCTCTGGACAATGCTGACCGTGATTGATGTGAATATTGCAAGAGAGCCTTCGGAGCCGGCCATCAGGTCGACATAATCAGGTGTTTCTCCCATGACGGAGGGGAGCCTGTAACCGCAAGTGCCTCTGTGTGAAACGTTGTCCTTCAGGAGCGGAGCAAGTTTCGCCCTGACTATTTCCATATCAGCCCGCTGCATGCCGGGTAAATCCCTCTTGAGTTCGAACCTTTCGCCCCGGGCATCAACCGCTTCAATCGATACCACAATGCCATGCATCCTGCCATATTCAGCCGCGAGAAATCCCCCTGCGTCAGTTGCAAGGCACCCGCCCACTGTGGGCAGTAGTCCGTTTACAGGAAAAAGCGGCAGCATCATACCGTATTTCCTCAACTCCGTGTTCAGCGACTCTATGGTAATACCGGCGCCGACCGTGACCAGGCCGTTTTTCACGTCGAGCGCAAGTATTGAATTCATGCTCCTGCTGAAATCAAGGACAATTCCAGGGCCGATTGCCGCGTCGGTGACGCTTGTTCCGGAGCCTCTGGCTGTAACTGCTATGCCGTACTTCCTGCAGAAATTCACGACTTCGACGACATCATCGGCGTTCTCCGGCGTCACAACCGCCACCGGTGTTATTTCGAAGTTGCCTGCATTCGTTGAATAGGAGCTGACCCCGATGGCCGAGTCCTCAATCTTACCGCGAATCCTGCCCTCCAGCTCACTCCTGTGCCTCTTCCATATCTCCTCCAATCCGCCGGACGCGAGCATGGCCATTCAATCACTTTTGAACAAACGAAGAGAGATATTTAAACAAATTCTGCCGGCAGGAAGACTGCCGGCTGTATGCACTGTCAGCCGAAAAGGAAAATTCTTTTATCCGTAGGAGGGGATAGCTGCCGCGCTGGTGTAGACAATATGGTAAAGGAAGGAGAAACTGCGCCTGATTTCAGGCTCATGGCGGATGACGGCAGGGAATACAGCCTGAAGTCGTACAGGGGCAGGAAGGTCGTCCTGTACTTCTATCCGAAAGATGACACACCGGGCTGCACCGTAGAGGCATGCGGCTTCAGGGACGGAATGCCTGCCATCGGCAGGAAGAACACGGTTGTGCTCGGTGTAAGCAGGGATGACGTCGAATCACATCGAAAATTCAAGTCAAAGTTCAAGCTCAATTTCCCGCTGCTTGCAGACACCGGTTCGACTGTTTGCGAGTCGTACGGCGTGCTCAGGGAAAAGACAATGTACGGGAAGAAATCGATTGGAATAGTAAGGAGCACATTCATAATTGACGAAGGCGGCAAAATAGCAAAGATCATCTCACCGGTCAAGCCAGAAGGGCATGAAAAGGAGATACTGCAATACCTCTGAAATCATCGGACATCGAGGAGATGGTTCATCTTCCTGCTCTTGGTCCTGAGATAATGTGAGTTAATTCTATTTCCCGGAACCGTGAGCGATTCTCTCCCGGTGACCCTGATGCCAAGATCCTTGAGCTGTGCCACCTTGTCGGGATTGTTTGTCAGCAGCACAATGGATTTGACACCCAGGTCCCGGAAAATATAGGCGGCGGCCTCATAACTGCGCTCATCAGGCTCGAAGCCAAGCAGCACATTTGCCGCAACCGTATCCATTCCCTGGTCCTGTATGTGGTATGCCTCGACCTTGTTCAGCAGCCCTATGCCTCTTCCCTCCTGCCTCAGGTAGAGAACTATTCCGTTACCGTTCTTCTCTATCCGCCTGAGTGATTTTCTGAGCTGTTCGCCGCAATCGCACCTGTAGGAACCAAGTGCATCACCTGTGACACACTCGCTGTGGACCCTGACCAGCACATTCTCTCTCCCGTGCACATCACCCTTTATTATTGCGAGATGCTCGACGCCGTTCTGCTTCTCCCCGTAGGCAATTGCACGAAATTCGCCATAACGTGTTGGCAGTTTTGCCTCCATTGTTCTTCTGTAGCCCTGATTGGCATTACTCTTGGACGATTTCCTGACCAACGCTATCAGCCACCTGATAGCACTCATGCCGATGACTTAAGGATGTCGGACTGTACGGCACGACGTGCACTCCTTATTGATTCAGTTTATTAATGCCCTCCCTGTTTGACTCGTGATAAAATGGCCAAAGCGGGCGTGTCCAGAAAGTCGCTGCTTTCAACACCTGTCAGGAGCATAGATCTGGAAAGTGCGGAAAGCATAACCGAACTTGTCGAGGCATTCAAGTCGGCCTCTATTCAGGCCAGAAATATCGGCAGTGCTGCCGAAGTGTATGAGAACATGCTCACCGACAGGGACAGGCCCACTGTAATACTGGGTCTCTCAGGAGCGCTGATTGCAGCCGGGCTCAGGAAGGTTATCAGGGATCTGATTGACAGGGGGCTGCTGAACAA
>JAJYOM010000106.1 GCA_021796175.1 Thermoplasmata archaeon | reverse complement strand
GTCAAAGAGGATACAGAGAATAGAGACCAACCTCAAGAGCCTCAGGGAATTTGGTGCGAAATAGTATCGGCAGACTTTGACACTTTTCGCGGATGCAGTACATTTCTCCTATCTATCTCTTTCTTTTCATTTCCGAAACGCCAGATTTCGTTCCAACCAGCACTATCTTTGCAATACCAAGAAAAAGACCGTTGTCGACAACACCCGGTATTGTATTGATTTGACCCTGAAGTCTGTGCGGCTCATCTATGGGTTTGAATCTGCAATCCGCTATGTAGTTCCCGTTGTCCGTTACAAATGGACGATCGCCATCCATCCTTAAGTCGACGGTACATTCGAGACGGGAGAGACGACTCAGGGTACTCACATGGCCGAATTTCAGTATCTCAACAGGTATTGCTTCCTTTTCTCCAAGAGTTCGGACAAGCTTTGCCTCATCCACGACTATGATCTCTGTTCGCGTGGATGCAGCGATGATCTTCTCCCGGAGCAGTGCCCCGCCTTTACCCTTGACAAGCTCAAGCTGCGGATCCACTTCGTCGGCACCATCTATTGTCACATCGATTACAGGGTGTTCATCGAGCGTTGAAACGTTTATTCCGAGCGAATCTGCCAGTTTCGTGCTCGACTCAGAGGTCGACACAGCAGTAAAGCTCATTCCATCGGCCACCAATGCGCCTATCCTGCGTATTGCAAACGCGGCAGTCCTGCCGGTTCCAAGTCCGATGACCATGCCATCCTTCAGATACTCTGTAGCCATTTCCGCAGCCCTTCTCCTCGATTCATCAATGTCTGTTACCGCGGGCAGCTACATCACCGCTCTGACGGCCTTGACAAGTTCCTCCACGACATAGCTGTTGATCTTTTTACCCAGTTCGGAAGATGCCTTGGAACTGTCGCCGATTATACCTTCGGTCATGTATCTCTTCTTGTGCCTAGAAACAAGATAGGCGGGCGTGCTGTCCTTCCCGATTGGCCTAGCATCTCCAATCAGCGTCGGTGTGAACACAAGCATCCTGCTTGTCTCGACGACACCGCCATGGCCGTCGTCGACTGGTATCGAGTCGGTTCCACGGAGCTTGTATGCAATTTCGTAATCGCAGAGAGCCATTATCTTGGCATCGCCCTGGTCGGCAGCCTCTTCGCACGCCGTCCTGATTGCCGACATGTGTGCCTGAGCACCATGTGAAGACAGTACGACTATCTTCCTTATGCCATTCCGGATGAGTTCCCTAAGTATGTCTCTGACCACAAGGTGGAGCGCCTCGAAGCTGAGGGAGATAGTTCCTGGGAAGTCCTTCAGAGATGACGATACGCCGTAGGAAAGTGGAGGAAGGACCAGACCCTTCACCCTTTCAGCGAGCGCCCTCGCTGTGCTGTATGCCTGAAAGCTGTCGGAACCGAGCGGCAGATGTCTGCCATGTTCCTCAGTGGCGCCAACGGGCAGAATGCAAATCGGATCTCCTTTAAGTTCCACTTCAAAAGACTCAAATGTAAGTTCATCGTAGCTCAATACCATTGTATCAGCTCCTGTTGCCCCTTTCAATGTCGTTCATCTTCTGCACTGTCCCATACTCCCTGACAAGCACAGTTCCGCATACTGGACACTTACCCTCCTCCAGCAGCCTGTTACCCATGGTACTCTTCAGTTTTTCGGATATGTCATCCACTTTGTCATCAGGGATGGATTTCAAGCATCTTGGACAGTACATGATGTGGTGAATCTGCGAGAGATATAATAGTGTGATTGAGGCACGCTGTCGCGAGCGCCGGAGAAAAGGCTTATCTCACTGTGGTGGGAATGCACTTTGAAATGAAACTCGCGGCACTCTGCTCGGGTGGGAAGGACTCCTCGTATGCAATGATGATCATGGAGGAACAGGGTCACGAGATACCCTACTTGCTTTCCATTTTTCCAGCCGATAAACAATCGATGATGTTCCATACGCCAAACATGGAAATGGTCAGTTACCTGGCCGAGTCAATGGGTAAGAAGCTAATTGCAGCGAGGGCTGGAGGGGATGAGGAACTCACCGTCCTGGCAAGTCTAATCAGGGAAGCCGTAAAACTGGGGGCGGAGGGAATAGTGACCGGTGCAATACAGTCCGACTTCCAGTTCACCCGGATTGACATGCTGTGCCATGAGGCCGGTGTCGTCTGTTTTTCGCCACTCTGGCGAAAAGATCAGGGCACGCTGCTGAAGGACATGGTTTATGCCGGCATTAGAGCTGTCATAGTTGCCACTGCTGCGGAAGGGCTTGGACAAAAACATCTCGGGAGGCTTATTGACGACAGCCTTATACAGGAGCTTGAAGAGCTTAACAGGAAGAAAGGAGTAAACCAGTGTGGTGAGGGTGGTGAATATGAAACATTCACCCTCGACAGTCCTCTGCACAGGGAGTCGCTGAGCATAGCGGACTGCAGCACATCTGCCGGTGTGAGCAGTTCCGTTCTTACCATATTGAAAATAGAGAGAAAGAAGAAATTGTGAAAGCCGTTTGGTATACTGCCTACTTTGCCCTGATCACAGGAAGAGCGGTCGGTATGTTCTCCGCCCCAAGTGGATTTATGTAGTACTTGTCGGCAATCTGCTTCTTGTATTCAGGAGTGTAGTCCCTCCTGAATTTGTCGAATCTCAGCTTCTTGCCGGTCTTCTCCTCGTAGTCTTTTGCGGGAATTGAGTACTTCCTCTGCACTTTGTCCCTGTACATTTCAGGGATCACATTGAATGCACAGAATGGCACGACCCTGCCGTCAGGCATTGCATAGTGTATATCACACTTCTCCACCCTGTCGACATCGTAGTTGTACGGATCCATGAAGTGCATGAACCCGATAAAGAGCGACCTCTTGTGGAAGTCCTTCAGCCCGTCGTAGTTTCCGCTCATAAGCGCCTTCATCAGCATACGCCTGATGTGGAGTTCCGGCGGCACCCTGTCGTAATCAATGAATGAGTTTATCTTTGATATGACCTGCAGTGCTGCCTTTGCCCTGGCGAGTTTCTTGTTCTTCGCGTTGTTGATGTCATCCGCTCTTTCCTGGAGGTAATCGAACAATCCGTCAACATCTATGAACCTGGTTACAGGAACCAGCTTGTTGTCGTTCGTCCTGAAAACGTAGGTGCCTGCACCGCATGCAAAGTGGATGGAAAGCCTGTATTTGTCTTCGCCAGTGAACGCCTCGATGAAATTGGTAAGCTTTGTGGTTGAAGGCACTGTGAAGAAGTCCTCTTTCGTGATTTCACCATCAGTCTGTTCCTCTATTTTCTTAATGCAGCCGGGTATAGTCACACGCTGCATCTCCCTCTGCTTCTTCGGCATCCTGCCGACAAGAGATACAGGCTGGAAGTTTACTGCCCTGACCACATCGCTGTTTGCCGAGCCAAACCTTAGTATTGCTCCCAGCTGGTGATCATTTACACCACCTATGACAGTCGGTACAAGCACAACGCCAAGCTCCGCCTTTCTGCAGTTCTCAAGCGCAAGCGGCGCTTCGTAGTAGTTCTTCCTGTTGACTTCCGGAGTGACGCCATCGAAGCTCATGTAGACGACATTCGAGCCGGCTTCCCTTACAGCTTTTACAAGTTCCGGCTTCCTTGAAAAGTTGACGGAGTCTGTGTTAAGCTGGACATGTTCATATCCGACGTCCCTTGCAATCTTGATTATATCTATTATGTCGTCCCTGAGAGTGGGCTCTCCGCCAGTAATCTGAACGGCATTTGCACCGATGGGTTTCTCATTTTTCATCTTCAGGAGCATTTTCCTTATCTGGTCCTGAGTAGGTTCGTATATCGGTTCGCCTTCCTTGGCGTAGAAGAAACAGTACCAGCAGGCGAGATCGCACCTGTTGGTTACAACAATGTTTCCAAGACCGGTGTGCGACTTGTGCTTCACACATAGCCCGCAGTGCTTGGGGCAATCGATCTTGGAAGCTTTGAAATCAACCTGCGGGTTGAGCAGCTTGATACCGGGGTCCTTGTACCGTTCGGCCGTGACATACATGTCGACATCCTCCCAGTACTTGTCCTGCACAACACCATGCTCCCTGCATTCCTTCACCATGTTAACCATGCCATTGTGCGCATAGACAACCGCTGGAACCTTCATGGTGTCCCATTTCTTGTCAGCCGTGCACTCTGGACACAGACTCATCGTAACTCTCAGAGGCTTCATATCTTCAGTCAGTAGGTGCTTGAGAGCGCTCCAGGCTTCTGCCCTCGATTCAAATCTGGCATTCGGACTAAGCTCGAAGTCAGGAATATCATCTAGCTCAGAGCTCACTACATGTTCCATGATTGTAGCCATTATTCAGCCCGACGCTTCGAACATGCCCGATTAATTTAAACATTTTGTAGTTTTTAGTGCTACGCGATACGAAGAATTACAGAATCACGATCAATAATTTCGTTCGGGAGTTTATTAAGTCCCGAGTGTTTACACGTCCGCATCATGTTATTGATAAGAGGTACAATTGGTCCAGTTCTTCGCAGATTTGCATTAATACCGTTAAAAAGTACCACGCAATATTTTAGCAATTGAGGCTGAAGTCCGTTGCACGCCCACAGGGTACAGGAAAATCATGTGACTGTTTCAGAATGACATGGACATCCCTTCCGGGACTTTGGGGCCTAAGCGACAAATTTAAACCAATTCGCCTTTTACAAAGATAACTGTTTGAAGTGATAATATGAAAACACCGACAAAAGGAGACAAAGCGCCTGACTTCACACTGACTTCACCTGATGGTACCATGGCCAGTCTTGCCACCGTCATACAGACCGGCCCAGTCGTGCTATTGTTTGTTCCTGATATCACACACAGGGATGCTGGTGAGATTGTTGATAACTTCAGAGACGACTACAATGAATTCAAGGCACTCAAGGCTTCCGTCATAACTGTCATTAATGCGGATTCTGAAGCTGTGAGCAAATTCCACGAAGAGCATCAGTTGAACTATCCGATATTCCCGGATCCGACTGCTGCCCTCTTCAGGAAATATGGAGCGGTTGAGGGCTACCTGTTAAAGAAACCACGAAAATACGGCTTTGTGATCGATAGGGAAGGCAATGTGTCCAAACCGTTCAGAAGTGTTGATTCCAACAAATTCAGCAGGCAGGCGCTATATGCTCTGCGAGACCAGATGGGAAGGTCGGCGCTGCGCGACGCGGGTCAGAAGGAAACAGGCGGAGGCAAACTGCAGCGGTAGGTGAGCCAAGATGCCGCTCTATCTGAATGAAAAGGACGTCGAAGGACTCCTGAATATGGAAGAGACAATTGACCAGGTAAGAAAAGGGTTTGAGCTGCAGGCTGAGAACCAGGTAAAATCACTTGCCAGGAGCCGGGTACAGAGCAAAAAGGGAACACTGAATATGCTTCCTGTTTCCATCGACGCACTTGGGCTGTCTGGGCTAAAGGTCTATTTCGGAAACAGGCTCAATACAAATTTCCTGGTGGTCATGTTTTCTTCAGAAGACACCAGACCATTGTGTATCATGGAGGCCGGAAGGCTTGGTCAAATGAGGACTGGAGCGGCATCCGGCGTAATGACGGATTTGCTGGCGAGGAAGGACGCAAGTGTGCTGGCGTGCATAGGGACTGGTTACCAGGCTGAGACCCAGATTGAAGCAGCAAGCTGTGTGAGGAGCCTGGACCGTGTTATAGTACGAGGTACTTCAGCTGAAAAGTCATCTGGTTTTGCCAAAAGGATTTCAGAGAAGTTTGGTCTTAATACGGTGTTTTCCACCCCGACCGGGGAACTTGGGAATTTTGATATACAATGGTCTGGT
>JAJYOM010000105.1 GCA_021796175.1 Thermoplasmata archaeon | reverse complement strand
CTTGTGAGAGCCGGTATGTTTGAAGAGATAGTCAGGAGGGCAGGTGAAGGCATGCCCCTGATGGGAACCTGCGCCGGCTGCATACTTATGGCTCGAAGGGGAGATGGACAGGTGGAGAAGACTTCCACAAAACTACTTGGCCTTATGGATATGAAGGTCGACAGGAATTACTTCGGCAGGCAGAGAGAATCTTTCGAGACGGACGTCGAAATTAAGGGATTTGAAAAACCATTCCGCGGTGTATTCATAAGGGCGCCTGCAATCATAGAGACTTGGGGAAAATGCAGGCCCCTTGCAAGGGTAGCGGATCGCATAGCGATGGCTAGACAGGACAATCTGATAGGATTGGTATTTCATCCTGAACTCTCAGGCAACACTCTGCTGCATCAGATGCTGCTGACTGTTTAATTTTACCCCGGACGAACCTTCTTTATCGTTCCGATTATCTCTTTCAACCGGTTGAGTCCGCCATTCCTTTCCACGACCGTACCGGTTACCACTATATCTGCACCAGATCTTACAGCTAGAGATGCGGCGTCCGCATCCCTTATACCTCCACCGACAATAAGTGGTACGGAAATCTGCTTCCTTACCTCTATAATCATATCCGGCGGAACAGGCTTGTTTGCACCGCTTCCAGCCTCGAGATAAACCAGTTTCATACCAAAATACTCCGCCGCTAGTGCATAACCTACCGCTCTTCTTATTTCCTTCCGGCCGATAATGTCCGCTTCTCCTACCTCTGCGACTTTCATGCCCGGTTCAATAACAATATACCCCATACCAATGGGCTCGATACCGAATTCCTTTACTAGTGTGGAGGCATACGCCTGCTCGCCTGTTATATGCCTCGGATTTGTTGAATTTAGCATCGACAGGAAGTATACCGCGTCGAATCCGGGGCTCAGCCCTCCCGAGCTTGATGGAAATGATATTACAGGGATGCTTACATTCGACTTGATTCTCCGCACTGTCCTGTCAGTGAGCTCCAGATCCACACCGGTCGATCCTCCGACCATTATGGCGGATGAACCGAAATGCTGCGCCTCTTTCGAAATTCTACCGGCTTCTTCCGGATCCTGCTTGTCAGGATCGATCAGCGTCATATGCACAGCATTCTTTCTGACTGCTTCGTTGATGTAATCCAGAACTTTACCCAATTTCAGCCCTCCAGTGCTCCGACAAGGAATGCAAGAAGAGCAACATACATGGCCATCTTTGCAACGCTCTGCGCCGCGGATGCGCTCCTCCACTGCAAAGCAGCAGTGTAGATGAATATCACATCCGCAAAGGCGACAACGATCAGGAAGAGATAGCCAAACTGATGCAGGAGGTAGGGAAACGGGCTCACCGCTATCGCTCCCGCAAGGAAAAGAGAGGAAGCAGACATCGATCCGTTCTTCCCAATGAGCATTGGAAGTGTCTTCCTGACGCCTCTGTCCGATTCCACGTCCTCAACATCCTTGATTATCTCACGCCCCAGTGTGGCGAGGAAGGATGTCAGAAAGAGGGCCCATATCGGTATTGCTGCACCAACAGCCACAGCTCCGTAAAGGAAGAGGGACGCGGTCAGCCATGCAATTATCAGATTCCCGGAGAAACCAGACTTCTTGAATCTCAGTTCATATGATACCATCAGGACGAGCGACAGCAGCACGATCGCAATTGATAATATTCCAATCAAAATGGATACAAGGACCGAAAGAGCAAATAGAACCACGGACACCTGTCTTGCCTTGCTCCTCGCAATAAGGCCGGAAGGCACCGGCCTCTCCGGATGCGCAGTCCTGTCTATTTCGGCGTCAAGGTAGTCATTCAGCGAATTGCCCGCTCCCGTGAAAAGGAATACGACAAGCATAGCAGAGATTATAGCCAACCAGTGAGCAGGTGCATTTCTTCCTGTGACCACCAGTGCTCCAAGGAGGGCCGCTATCCCGGACATTATGCAGTTCCTGTATCTTATAAGCCTGAGATAGCTGGCAATCCCTACCGTGTGCACGCTTTGCTGCTCCATCTGTAACGGCCTGAATTCAGCTAACCTGTTTAATTAGTTAATTGTGTCCGGTTTGGCAAAGTGGGAACGTCCATGTCGTAAAGTTTAACATCTGCAGGGCCTGTATCGGCGCATTTCCCGCCTGTTTTCTCATATTCATCCTGCATAATCCTTATTAACCCGTGGTTTGCTTGTTTCCGCGTGGACTACGGAGTAAGCGGTGCCGCCTCTTCTTCACTGGGCACCGAGGTGGAAAGGCTCAGGACGGTAATAGGCAGGCAGTTTGAGATATACGACATAAGAGTAACTTACGACGCTATTGTATTCTTTGTAGACTGCAGTCCTTCAACGCTCGAGGCGAACTTCGACAGTGTAAGGACAGCTCTTGTTCCGCAGAACTATATCCCATTCCTCCAGAAGAGGGGTGGAGAATACACAATCACAATCAGCAAGAGGAAGCCCTTGGGAAAAAAGGGGAACCTTGTAAATATCATCCTTCTGGCGGTGACACTTGTCACCACCACTGTGACAGGCGCGATTCTCTGGGCGGGCTATTTCAGAATATCCAATTTATTCACGCTGAGCAATTTCCTGAACGGTATAGTCTACTTTGTTGTGCCCCTGATGCTCATACTCGGACTTCACGAAATGGGACATTTCGTGGTTGCAAGAAGGTTCGGTGTGAATGCATCCCTTCCATTCTTTCTTCCCTCGATTCCTCCATTCGGCACATTTGGTGCATTTATCTCCATAAGGGATCCGTTTCCGAACAGGAAGGCACTGCTTGAGATAGGTATTGCGGGTCCGATCGTCGGGTTCCTTGTCACAATACCCGTCGCGATAGCAGGTTTATACCTCACAAAGCTGAATCCTGTCGCGCCTCTCCCCCTTACTCCCAATACGACGGTGTACCTCGCACCTTACCTCTATCAGGTGCTACTGTCGCTCTTCCAGTTTCCATCTGATGCCAGCCTGTTTCCAACCGCCTTCGCCGCATGGGTAGGTTTCTTTGTAACTGCGATGAACCTTCTGCCTGCGGGCCAGCTCGACGGTGGCCACGTGTCCAGAGCCCTGCTGGGAGATTATTCGAAGTATCTCGGTTGGGCGGCAATACTTGCGATGGTCCTCCTCGGCTTCGTTTCCGATATCTGGATATTCTATGCTATCCTGGCATTGTTCATGGGCGTAAGACATCCACCGCCGCTGAATGACATTTCCAGGCTCAAGGTGGACAGGAAAATGCTTGGCGCAGTCGCAATGGCGATGTTCCTTGTTTCAGTCACTCCTATCCCAGTCACGACAATACCCACCAGCAGCAGCTTCTCAATGAGCGCGTCCCCTTCGTCAATACTGATACTCAACACCTCTCCTGTACAGTACCTGAACCTAACTGTTGAAAACACGGGAAACATTCAGGAGAGTGTGAATATAACACAGGTTCAGACCAATGGCTTTGTAGCCACATTTGGGAGTTTGGGCAGCGGCCCGCCATTTTTACCATCTGTCGTACTGGATATTGGTGTCGGCGCTAACGCCACTGTACTCGTAAAAGTGGCAGCTGTTTCGGGCACAACCCCCGGTTCTTATATTTTGAATATTCAGGGAATAAGTGACAAGATTTCCAACACGCTGAAGGTAGATGTGACCTACAGCTGAAACCTCTTGCCCTCCTTTCTGTAGACGAGATAGTTGCGAACAAGTGATCTGTGCACTCTCTGTGTCAGATGCGTCTCAAGAACAAGTCCATCGACGTGCGGGAGACGCCCGGTATCAGGCACCACAATGCCAAGGGTACCGCCCTCTTTCAGGGATTTGTATGCACTCATGATTGCCCTTGACTGGAGTCTCCCTGTATCTTCCCTGTTGGCAAACGATGAACGGCCGTATGGTGGATCTGTTACCACAGAGTCGAATTCTCCCAGCCTTTCTATATCCCCCACATCCATACGTTGCAGTTCCCATCCTTCTTTCATGCCCAGCTGTAGGAAATTGCGACGGGTCCCCTCGACCATTCGTGGGTCTATGTCGCTTCCAACAGTGGAAGCTCCGAGCAACACAGCTTCCATCAGTATGCCGCCTGTTCCACAGAACGGATCCAGAACCCTCTTTCCCTTGCCCACACCGCACAGGTTCAGCAGTCCACGGGCGTATCTTGGGGAAAGTGATATCGGGGAGAAGAATGCCCTGTATTTTACCTGCCGCGAGTCCAGTGACTTTCTGTCAACTTCGGCCACCTTGGTGGTAAGGTAATAATTACTGTTGGAGACAAGCACCCTTATCTCAATATCGGGATTTTCAAGCCTGATTGCACAGTGCTCGGCCACGCTCTTTCCTAGTTCCTTCTCTGCCGCAAGCCGCCTTCCCTTCTCACCCGCTTCCCTGGACGCCACCCTGACGCAGGCCGTCTTACCCGAGAGCCCCCGGCTAAGGGAGCTGACTCCCTCCCTGAGTTCCTTCCATGAAGCATATCTTCCCTCCAGTCTGGAGATTGTGAAGGTAAACGCGAGCACGCTGGAATATGCCTGCATCTCTTCTTCAGTCCTGTCTGTGTTTACGGATGAGAGCCAGCTGGACAGTCTCTCGCAGCTGTCGCCAAACCTTCTGCTTACGGCTGCAAGTTCCATGTACGGGAACAGCGGATGTTCAAGGGACTGTTCGAATAGATATTCCGTGCCGGCAGTCATTGCGCGTCTGGCTTAAGAGCCGCTCAGTCCCTTATGCCATCCTCGTTGACAGTGATCACGCATTCTGCTTCAGGCAGGCTCGGAGAGTCGACAAGTCTGGCGATCCTCTTTCCCGCCTTGCTCTTTCTGAGGTATATCCTGTAGGTTGCAGTGTGTCCAACTATGTGACCGCCTATCGGCCTTGTAGGATCGCCAAAAAACGCATCCGGTTTTGCTGCAACCTGGTTTGTGCAAAGTATGACCGCATTGTGCAGATCGCCGAACCTCAGAAGGGCATGCATATGAGTGTTGAGTGCCTGCTGCCTCTCTGCCAGGGTGCCGCGGCCAACATACTCTGCCCTGAAATGGGCAGTCAATGAGTCTACAATCAGCAGTCTTACAGGTTTCTCCTTTGCAAGTTCGGCTGCCTTTTCAACCAGGAGCATCTGATGCGCCGAATTATAGGCCCTTGCAACATGAATTCTCTTTAATGTTTCAACAGGATCCAGTCCGGCTGCAGATGACATTTGTGCAATCCTTTCGGGCCTGAAGGTATTCTCAGTGTCTATCATCACCACTTCTCCGTTGAACCCTCCCCTGTCCTCGGGTACGGTTGCATTCACCGCCGCCTGGTGGCAGAGCTGAGTCTTGCCGCTTCCGAACTCACCATAAACCTCTGTTATTGCCTGCGTCTCCAGTCCGCCACCTATGAGTTCATCGAGAGCCTTGGAACCAGTTGTGAGCTTCCCTATCGTTCTCCTGCGCTCCAGTATTTCATCGCCTGTCTCGAAGCCACCAATGTCCACTGCCTCCTTGGCCGAGTTTATTATCTTTGCAGCAGTGGACTCGCCAATCTCGCAAATCTCAGCGAGATTCCTGGGTGATTCTATTGCAATAGTCATTAGATCTGTGTAACCAGCCTCCCTGAGCTTCTCTGCAGTAGCCGGCCCTATGCCGCTTATTTCCTCAAGCTTCTTCTCCTTGACTTGGACTGTCTTTGAGCCTGACATTAATTTCACTACCATTTTGCGTTTATTTAAATACGTGTCAGGGGGAGTGGACCGAAAACAGTGCCATATGGTGATGGCTTATCCGCCAGCTTCCTCCTTCCTCAGATGCCTGACACGCACTGCCTCCCCCTTCCTTTGA
>JAJYOM010000104.1 GCA_021796175.1 Thermoplasmata archaeon | reverse complement strand
CAACCTGATATGCAACGGAAGTGATTGAATCTATGACCAGCCTTCTCGCCTTTGTCTCCCTGGTCAGGTCGCCTATGGCGCTGACCAGCAGATCTACGTCCTCGATTGACATCCTGTCGCGGTTGAAGCCAAACCTGTCATATATCGCCGTCATGTCGATGAAGGTCAGTCTGCCGGATTTGATCAGTTCCCTGGTGAAGAAATCATAAGGTATCATGTTTGCAAGCAGTTTCTCATACGGTTCAGTAACTGAGAGATACAGGCCGTTTTCGCCTGCAATTGCGCCATGGAGAAGGAATTCGATTGAAAGCGATGTTTTACCCGTTCCGCAGTTGCCTGTAAGCAGGACAGTGTTGTTCCTTGGTATTCCCCCGCCGAGCACATTGTCCAGCCCCTCGATTCCGGTGACGCACTTTTCCCTTCCGATGCTCTGCATGCGGTCAGAGTGTTTCTTGTGCTCCTCCTTCAAATGGCTCATTGGTATCAGCGTGTTTGACGGTCAGGGCAATTAATAACCTTTTTACAGTAGTGATCACACTTGATAATCTAACAGACAGGGTCCAGCCGCCCCCCTCCACGGCAGCCCGTAACAGGCGCAGGGGAGGCAGCATGGCATAAAGCAGGCAACAGAGTGCAGGTGTGAGAATATGGGCAGTGATACGAAGCTGATAATCGAGAACAGGGAGGAACACATCTCTGACTGGCTGATGGCTGAATATTCGCATTCGGGCTCAATCTGGCCCGGCACCTTATTCACAAATGTCAGAGACAGGGAAATGACAGGACTGCTGCAGTCAGCCGGAACACCTGTGAAGGAGGATGTGCTGGAATACACGGGTGGAAAGAGATGCATTATCCTCGACCACCAGTCTCAGGTGGAGCTGAAGCCGGGAGACTTTGAGAATGCGGACTATATCGTCGTCGGCGGAATACTCGGCTACGACAGGCCCAAAGGCAGGACCCGGGAACTCATTACGAAAAGGTTCGATCCTTCAGCCAATCTTTTCAGGAACATGGGCAGCATACAGCTGACAATCGACAGTGCCGTGTTTGTTGCCAGGGCAATATTCCTTGGTGCGGCATTATCCGAGCTGGACATCACAAGTGAAGTGGAGCTCATGTGGGACGATATGCACAGCACACTTCTGCCGTACGGCTATCCTATTGTGGATGGTAAAGTGCTAATGACGCCGGGTCTGGTGGATATAATCAGGCAGTCGAATTCTCAGCGCCTGGCATAAGCGGCCCTCTGTCCAGCCGCCGTCCCCTGGGCACCGGGTGACCAGAAACCCATGTCGAGGGCGAGCTTCTGCAGTTTCTCGATCCTCACCTCAATGGGCGGATGCGTTGACATCAGTCTCATCAGCATGCTTCCCTTCCTGCCTGGATTGACAATGTAGAGTGATGAAGAGGCCGGACTCGTTCTTATCGGAGACCTGACGTTGGCGGTCTCAAGCTTCCGCAGCGCAGAAGCAAGCGACAGCGGGTCACCGATTGTCCTTGCACCGACAATGTCGGCCTCCGATTCCCTCCTCCTCGAGATAGCGAGCTGCAGCATCATTGCCGCAATAGGCACAGTGACTGCCATCAGGATTAGACCAATGAACCCGGAATTGTTGTTCCTTCCTCCGCCGAATATTGATGCGAAGATAAGCGAATTTGCAGCCCATGAAATCGCACCGGCTATAGTTGCCGCAATGCTCATTACCAGTATGTCCCGGTCCTTTACGTGCGCCATCTCATGTGCTATGACTCCCCTTAGCTCGCTGTCATCCAGAATCTGGAGTATGCCGCGTGTGGCGCAGACAATGGCATTCTTCGGATTCCTGCCGGTTGCAAATGCGTTGGGTGTAGCAACGTCTGAAACAGCAACCTTCGGCATTGGCTGGCCGAACGAAGATGACACCTCCCTGACTATAGAATAAAGCTTTGGCTGCTCAGCCTCTGTTACCAGCCTAGCCCTGTTTGCCCTGAGGACAAGCTTGCCTGCGAAGAAGTATGATATCAGATTGAACACGGCAGATATTACGAGGAATATGATGGCGCCGGCTATCGGGCTACCGTAGAAGAAATAGCCGACTGCAGAGCCTATCACGACGAAGAGCAATGTCAGAATCGTGAACAGGACTGCTACACCAGTTCTGGGTCCCATATTATCGCCCCTTTTCCCGCAGATCGGATTTACAATTATCGACTATATCAATATGTTGACTAATGATATTCGGAGAAATGCGGCATTTTGCAAAGATTCACATCGTTCGCCATGATATGGTTTCTACTACGTTCAAGTTTCACTCAGTTTAGTTCAAATATTACACCTTCGATATTTAAGCAGCCCGAATGGATTTGTCGGGCTGAATCGATAGAACAAGGAAGTATGTCTATGCCTGAAAACTTGGATCAGTTCGAAATTGCGGTTGCCCAGGTGAGAAAATCTGCGGAGATATTGAAACTGGATAGTGGAATGGTTGATATCCTGTCAAAGCCGAAGAGGGAGCTGACTGTCAACTTCCCGGTTAGGATGGACGACGGAACGGTGAGGGTCTTCACCGGATACCGTGTGCAATACAACTATTCAAGGGGACCATGCAAGGGCGGCGTCCGTTACCACCCGAAGGTAACACTCAATGAAGTGAGGGCACTGGCCGCATGGATGACATGGAAGACATCGGTCATGAACCTCCCGTATGGCGGTGCGAAGGGCGGAGTAATTGTGGATCCGAAGAAGCTCAGCCATGACGAACTCGAGAGGCTGACGAGGAGATACACATCTGAAATTTCAATCATTATAGGCCCGGAAAAGGACATACCCGCCCCGGATGTTTACACCGACTCGCAGACAATGGCGTGGATGATGGACACATTCAGCATGATAAAGGGTTATTCTGTACCGGGGGTTGTGACAGGGAAACCGCTCAGCATCGGTGGTTCCGAGGGAAGGAATGAGGCCACTGCCAGAGGCGCGATGTATGTGGCAAGAGCGGCAGCAAAGACTCAGGGAATAGACATGAAGAAGGCAACTGTCGCAGTTCAGGGATTCGGCAATGCCGGTTCAATAGGTGCAAGGCTTTTCAGTGACGAACTCGGCTCAAAGGTGGTTGCAGTGAGTGACAGCAAGGGCGGCATCTACAACAAGAGCGGGCTGGATATCCATAAGCTGCTGGACTACAAGACAAAGACAGGTTCAGTTGTCGACTTCACGGGAAGCAGGGCCATATCAAATGAAGAGTTGCTCCAGCTGGACGTCGACATGCTCGTCCCGGCCGCACTCGAGAACCAGATTACTGAGAAGAACGCATCTTCGGTGAAGGCGAAGATGGTTGTGGAGGAGGCAAATGGACCCACCACGCCGAAGGCCGACGAGATACTGCACAAGAATGAAGTCATGCTTCTGCCTGACATACTGGCCAATGCGGGCGGTGTCACCGTCAGCTACTTCGAATGGGTTCAGGACATCCAGAGCTTCTTCTGGTCACTGGAGGAAGTCAACAGCAGGCTCGAAACTGTCATGACAAGGGCATACAACGACATACTACCGATTGCAAAGAAGGAGAACATAGACATGAGAACAGCCGCTTATGTGTATGCTGTCAAGAAGGTTGTGGACGCACACAAGATAAGGGGTCTCTGGCCCTGAGCGTTGCTCAGCATGGAAACAGCTGTCTAATCCCTTTCCAAAATCACTTACATTTCCTTTTTATATAAGCTTCAGCAGGTCTGACTTTGTTATTATGCCTGAAATCTTCCCCTTTCTCTGAACCAGGACGGCCGGGCTGCCGGAGAGCAGCGTTGCTATCATGTCGACCGCGGTGTTTTCAGGTATTACCGGATAGGCGTCGTTCATCACGCTTTCCACTCTTATGTCTGAAAGTTCATCGAGACTTGAGCCCTGCCTGAGCTGGTTCAGAATTGTCTCATCCGACACACTTCCAACAACATTATCCAGGTTCATCACCGGCAGCTGTGAATATCCTCTCTTCTTCATGAGGTCAGAAACTTCAGCAAGTGTCGCGTCCTTGAGGACGCTGACAATCGGCGAATGCAGTACATCTTTTGCAGTCCTGTTTATCTTTCGCATCCTGCCCTCGTTCTCAATTGCCTCGAACACCCTTGTAACTATTTCGTAGCTGGCTGATATGCTGTTCCTCTCCAGTTTCGCTATGGTCGACTGGCTCACGTTCGCCATGCGTGCGAGCTCGCTCTGGGTTATGTCGAGCTGCTTCCTCATCTTCTTTATTTCCTCTATCCTCGGAAAGGGCATCGCGCACACTATGCCACGGTAGTATTAATTCCTAATGGAATATGCAGCAGACACATGTCAGGCCACCTGGCCGCCTGCTCAAACTGTAACGCATAGAAGTCCTCAGCTTCCCGCATGTCCAGTTGTGTACGTCTACGCGCTGGTCCGTATTCGTATCGGAATATTAGTATCAAAATTGGTTTTATTGCAGGTAATAATCGTATCGGCAATGAGTTCCTATTCATACCTGAGGACTGAAGACAGGAGGACATTCGCATCAGGTCTGTACTGCAAGGAGTGCGGAAAACGGTTTGAACTGTCGATAAGGAGCGCATGCGACGAGTGCTTCGCACCGGTCGAGGTAAGATATGATGAAGAGGGTGTGTCAAATGCACTTACCAGGGAAAAGATCTCTCGCGGTCCTTCAAGCATATGGAGATACTGGCCACTTCTGCCTGTCAGCAGGGATGAGGGTATGCGGGGCCTCAATCCCGGCATGACGCCTCTCAGGGAGTGCAGCAACCTTGCGAAGCTGCTGGGTGTGAAGAGGCTACTGGTCAAGGATGACACTGTCAATCCCACATATTCATTCAAGGACAGACCGGTGGCGACATCCGTGCCGAAGGCAATAGAACTCGGTCTCAAAGGCGTCGGATGCGCGTCCACAGGCAATCTTGCAGGTGCGACCGCAGCAGCAGCAGCTAAGTACGGCGTTCCAAGCTACGTCATCATACCGCAGGGACTCGAGTTGAACAAAGTGCTCTCAGCGCATGTTTATGGTACAAACATAGTCGAAGTTAACGGCACATATGACACGGCAAACAGACTGGCAAATCTGATTGCAGACAGGTACAGTATCGGTTTTGTCAACATCAACCTCCGCCCATATTATGTCGAAGGCTCCAAAACGCTGGCGCTTGAGTCGGTGGAGCAGCTTGGCTGGCAGGAGCCGGACAGGATTATAGTCCCTATGGGCTCCGGCGCATTACTGACGGCAGTCGGAAAGGGCATTTCGGAATTTCGCAGATTCGGCCTGAGTGATGGCACCTGTATGATTTCAGGCACACAGCCGGCGGGCTGCTCTCCAATTTCCGAATCATTTGCATCGGGCAATGACATCAGGCCCGTTGAACTGCCGCATACAGTCGCCGAATCACTTGCAATCGGGGACCCTGCTTCCGGCAGCGATGCAATAGGTGTCATACGTGAATCTGGCGGTTACGCGGACGCACCGCAGGACGATGAGATAGTGGCAGCTCAGCTGCTGCTTGCTAGGAGCGAGGGCATATTCACTGAACCAGCAGGCGGTACAGTCATTGCATCGCTCAGGAGAAAGATAGATGATGGGACGGTTGCTGCGGATGAGACAGTTGTCTGCCTGATAACCGGCAACGGACTTAAGGTTCCGTCACATCTTGCAAGGGGCATACGAAGCCATGCAGTTGGTTCAACGCTTCCAGAGGTGGAGCAGATATTCGGCCAGGCTAAGTGAGGTGCTACAATGGTGAAAGTGAATTTCTCCTCTGCAATGCAGGCTGTAACAAAAGGCAACAGGGAAGTGGAGATAGATTTCCACGGCGGAGTCGGCGGGCTCTTCAACAGACTGTCAGAGGTAT
>JAJYOM010000103.1 GCA_021796175.1 Thermoplasmata archaeon | reverse complement strand
GAGGCATAGAAACCACACTTGACCTCGGCTGGGAGCTTCTCAGCGTTCTGCCTAAGAGCGAGATGAAGAGGGTAAAGAGAGAGTTCATAGATAAGTACGGCAAGTGGAGGAAGGAGTAATGCCGGCACAGCAGATTAAACCCACAAGGATAGAGCTTATCAGGACGAACAGGAGAATCAAGCTGGCGAAGCGTGGGCTCGATCTGCTGAAGATGAAAAGGAACGCGCTGGTAATCGAGTTTTTCAACATAAGCAGAAAGATCAGGGGACTGAGGGAGAATCTCAGGGATGATATAGGGAAGGCGATAGATTCACTCAAGCTCGCTGAAGTGATGAGCGGCGCAATGGAGCTTGAGAGAGTTGCGCAGATGTCCTCCAGCTCGAACGTGGGCGTAGGAGCGAAGAATGTAATGGGTGTCAAGGTTCCGGAGCTCAGCGTGAAGGCCGGCATGTCGGTTCTCAGCCCTGTATACAGATCGACTGCGGTGGGGGCACCCATAAATGATGCAATAAAGAGGTTCGAGAAGGTTCTCTCATCAATGCTTGAGATAGCTGAAAAGGAGAACTCTATGCGTAGACTGCTTCAGGAGATAGACAAGACGAAAAGGCGGTCAAATGCGATAGAGAACATACTGATCCCTCAGCTGACCTATTCCGCAAAGCAGATCAGGATGCGTCTCGACGAAATAGAGAGGGACACATTTACAACGCTGAAGGTCATCAAGAGGAAGATGGTCCAGAGGGAGAACGAGGGGGCAGCCGATGTATCTGCCTAAATGGCCATACAAGGCGAAGCATTTCGTGAAGCCGGTTACTATCACGCCGGATATGGTCAGGAGCAACAGAAACCTCAGACGTTTCATGTTCATCAGAAGGCTTGTCTACATGCTCAATCCGGCAATTGCGATGATCTTGCTTATTATGTTTGTTGCAGGGGTGATATGATTGACGGGTGATGTCGAGGCTCTCAGGATAATAAAGACGAAGGAAGATGAGGTTGACTCGGAGATAAAGGCGTTCTCAAGCAAGCAGGAAGAGCTGCTTGAGGCAAAGAGGAAGGAGCTGGAAGAGAAAGTGGAGGCGGCAAAGGAGGAGGCGCAGCACAATTACGGGGGAACCCTTGAGAATCTGAGGAAGGATGTAAGCAAAAGAGCTTCCGCAATAGTCGACTCGGCCCAGAAGGATGCGGACTCAATCAAGCTGAAGATCAGCAAAAGCGAGCTCGAGAAGATAGTGAAGAAGCTCATACTCTCATATGTAGAGGAGTAGTCGGATGGTCCTCAAACCCGAGAAGATAGTCAGGATACGCATCATAGGCGCCAATTCGAAGAAGGGCGTCATAGTGTCCGCCCTCCATGACATCGGTGTCATGCAGCTTGAGGAGGTCACGGGGGAGGTTGCCAGCCTCATGCAGAAAGGAGTGCCGACCGAAAGCTATGACAGACTGAGCGCCGAGCTTCTCAGGTTCAGGGGAATGGCGGCAATACTTCCGCACAGGCCGGTCCAGAAGAAATACTTCCAGTCTGTCGACGACCTGCTCTCTGCCGCAGCGGAAGTGAATATAGAGCCTGAGCTGAAGGAACTGAAGGAGAAAGAAAGCTCCAACTCGGCATCCATAAGGGAATTGCAGGAAAGGACTGGCGTTGCGGAAG
The DNA here is from genome assembly GCA_021796175.1 of Thermoplasmata archaeon. Lineage (GTDB taxonomy): Archaea > Thermoplasmatota > Thermoplasmata > Sysuiplasmatales > Sysuiplasmataceae > JAJZXY01. The sequence goes on along the minus strand of JAJYOM010000103.1, from coordinate 4,249 downwards.
CACTGCTCCCGCTGAATTACGACCTGTCGATATACTCCGGAAAGCTCATAACATCGTTCATTGCACGGAAGAAAGAGGGCATTGACATAGTTGCGGCCGTCAGGGAGGCATTGCCGGGCTCTGTCTGCACAGACCTGGGCAATGGCAGTGTGCTGCTTTCCGTGCCCACCGGCAGAGATTCAGACCTTGCAAGGATATCAAACGAAAAGGAATTCCAGATTGTGTCTGTGCCGGTGATGAAGGGCACTCCGCATGAGTTCATTGAGAGTTCAAGCAGGAAAATTGCGGATATTGGGGAGCAGCAGAAGGCAATCAGGCAAAGGCTTGACGAACTCTCGGAAAGATGGTTTGCGACTGTTGCCCAGGTAAGGGAGCAGCTTGAGATCGAGTCGAGGAAATTCGAGGTATCTGAAAAGCTGTCTTCCACAAGGGACAGTTTTGCACTTGAAGGATGGGTACCCGAGAGATACTACAGGATGCTTGTCGATCTGCTGGACGACACAACGGACGGGAATGTGATAGTCTCGGCTGTCCAGACAGAGGAGCAGCCGCCGACGCTCCTGAAAAATCCCAGGGGTATCAGGCTCTTCGAGTTCTTCATCCGGTTCTATTCACTGCCTCAGGAGTATGAGGTGGACCCGACGCTCGTCTTTGCGCTTGTTTTCCCGTTCTTCTTCGGCTTAATGGTCGGTGACTGGGGCTACGGTCTCGCCATTTTGCTGATATCGCTCTTCATAATGCACAGGATAGACCATCCTGTCAGGAAGAGTCACATACCAAGGATGCTGTCGCGTTTCGTGCTGATGATAATGGGGCCCAATGCGCTCAAGACACTGGCCAGGGCACTTGTCCCTTCCTCGATAGTCGCGATTGTGGCAGGGCTGCTGTTCAATGAGTTCTTTGGCTTCTCCATACTTCCTGTTACAGTGCTGAACATGGGACTTGCCGGTTCATCACTTGCCCTTGTCACATCTTCAACTGTTTTCCAGGCGGGCATAGGCAAGCTGCTCCTCTTCACGGGATACTTCGGGCTTGTGCTGGTATCGCTTGGGCTTATGCTCGGGGCATACAATGAATACACAAAGGGACACAGGAAAGGTATTATTGCCAAGATCGGCTGGCTGCTGTTTGCATGGGGGATTGCAGAACTCGGCCTTGGCCTCATACATCATGAATCGATAACAGGATCCGTCACAGGGCTGGCATCGATTGCGATGATAATCATCGGTATTGCCACCATATTCGGCTCCGAAGGAACGATGGGGGCCATGGAACTGCCATCCATCATCAGCCACGTACTGTCCTACACGAGGATAGTTGGCATATTACTGGCATCCGTCATACTCGCTGAGGTAATAGACATAATATTCCTGAAGGGTGTCCACAAATCGCCGCTGCTGGCTGTGGTCGGCGTCATCATACTTGTAGTTGGCCAGCTGTTCAATCTTGTCATAGCAGTCTTTGAGCCGGGAATTCAGGGAGCAAGGCTGATCTATGTGGAGTTCTTCTCCAAATTCTACAAGGGAAACGGCAGGTACTTCAGGCCATTCTCAAGTCCCAGGAACTATACCATCAAGCAGTTCGACCTGGAGAACACCGGAAAGCAGCCGGGGAAAGAATGAAGCAGACAGGATGAGTTGCGGAAGCTGCTGAACGGATGTGATGCAGTCTCCGAGAAGGAAATCCCTCTGCCGCACAACGGCAGGAAAACTTCCGGGCTATGGGCCCTGCGAGTTATCGGCCATGACTTACAGATTTGTTCACTCAAGTTGATAGTTTTCACAAAGCCGCTGCCCGGGGGAATGATTTGCTTTTTCGCCCGACAGGAAAATATGGCGAATGTGTTTGGGAAAAGGTTTGAAGTATTCAGGCGAGGTTTCAATCAGCAACCTTGAGTATTCCCTTGAGGGGTGCAACACCGGGAACTTCCCAGTTGTTCCACATTTCATCAACCTTGGACTGGAAGAGCTCGTAGTCCTCGTTGATGAAATGTGTGAACCTGCCCTGTTTCTCAAGGTATTCCCTGACGGGTACACGCTTCTGCTTCCTCGCATCATAGGTGTAGCGTACCTCGCCGTTCACTATCTCGTAGAGAGGGAAAAGACCCGACTTGATTGCAAGCTGGCCAAGTTCGCCAGAATATCTCGGATGATAGTCCCAGCCCTTCGGGCAGGGATCAAGAGTGTGTATAAGTGTAGGCCCGCCTGCGGTGAGTGCCTTCTTGACCTTGTTCATGTAGTCCATTGGCGGCCAGGTTGCACATGCGGTTGCGACATACTTGCAGTTCGGGTGGCCAACAGCCATCATTGCCGCAAGATTCTTCTTCCACTTGGAGTGCATTATTCTCCTGGCCGGACCAGTGGGACTGAATGTCGTCTGCGCACCATATGGAGTCAGGTTGGTGGCCTGTATGTCCGTATTGGCGGCCGACTCATTGTCGTATATTATCACGAGCAGGTCATAGTCCGTCATAAGTGCTTCCGAGACACCGCCGAGGCCCATATCGCCGCCGCCCAGGTCACCCGAGAAGTTTATAACATTAATCTTCTCGTCCTTTATCTTGCCCTTTCTCATCAGCGCCCGCAAACCGGCAGCCATGCCTATTGCCGACGGCCCGCCGCCCCCGAGCTGCGTGTGCATCCATGGAACAACCCATGGCGTGGTCATGTAGCTTGTGTTGGCCACGTACATGCAGCCCGTCGCCCCGGTGACAACCGTCCTCGGTCCGGCAGCTTTCACGAAGTCGCGCATGACAAGGGCGGATTCGCAGCCCTGGCATGTTCTGTGACCGGAGGAGTAGAACTCCTCCAGGTCGATGTTGTGTACACTTGTGTAGAGTTTTGCGTTTGCAAACTCTTTCTTTGATTCCTGAGATGATGTCATTTCAACTACCTCCTCATGGTAACATGTGTTCCTGTTCCCTCTGTCTTCCTTTCCCTGAGGCCCACCCAGTGGATACGTTCCGAGGGCGGACTTGTTTCCGTTGTCTTGATCATCTGTATTACGTCATCGATCGACACTTCACGTCCGCCGAGGCCCGCGATGAAGTCGACAACCTTTGGCCTGTTTGCTGATTCATACAGAGCAGAACGTACCTCATTGTAAAGGACGCCGCCGTCATCCGGACCGCCGTGTGCGAAGTCCCTGTCAATGACAGCGACCCTCTTTGCCTTTGACAGTGCTTTCCTCAGCTCCTCGGTCGCAAATGGTCTGAACCACCGGAGTTTGATGAAGCCGACCTTTTCGCCCTTCTCCCGCAGCCTGTTCACTGCTACCTTTGCTGCGGCTGCAACTGTTCCCATGCCGATGACGACTGTCTCTGCATCCTCAGTCAGGTGCTCGTCGAAGAACGGGTTGGTGTAGTTCGAGCCGAACACGCTGTTGAACTCCTTGTATGCCTTCAGTATGACACCTTTGGCCCTCTTGGCTGCTTCCCAGTTCTGTCTCCTGATCTCCATGCACCAGTCCTCATTGATCTGCGGGGCTATTGAAACTGGGTTGTCGGGATGCATCACCCTCTTGCCAAGATCGTATCTCGGAAGGAACCTGGAGACTGCCTCCTTTGTCGGCACTTTCATCATGTGCTCAGAGTGTGTGAGATAGCCGCCATCCATTGCAACTGCGCATGGCATTTGCACGGCCGGGTCTTCAGCAACACGGTAGGCGATAAGTGTCGTGTCGAGTGCCTCCTGTGCGGTGGATACCCATACAACCATCCAGCCAAGATCCCTGACAAGTAATGCATCATTATGCTCAACCCCGAAGGCGCCCGGGTCGTCAAGTGCCCTGTTGCCCACAAGTGCAACTACTGGCAATCTGTCCGTTGCAGTTGCAGCGAGTGCCTCCATTGCATAGAGCCAGCCAGTCCCGCTGCTGCCTACGAACGCTCTCGCCCCTACGGATGAAGCGTGCTTTCCGATCTCAAACTGCCCATGCTCTCCGTCCGCAACAATGTACTCTGCATCGAATTTCCCGTCTGCAATGAATTTTGCAAGCCTGTCCATCACACCGGTGTATGGCCTTATTGGATAGGCGGCAAAGACATCAACATCCGCAAGCCTGACAGCCTGTGCGACGCCGTCGGTGCCGGATCCCAGCTCTTCACTTTCATATATCTTATCCTGCTTCATTTGTGCAACCATCTACTTCCCCCCTTTCTTCTTGAAGGGTACGTGTTCCTTGAGCTCAATGAACTGCTCCCCCTTTCCCGTTACCGGCGATGGTATTTCACGAGTCAGCCCTTTCTTCT
>JAJYOM010000102.1 GCA_021796175.1 Thermoplasmata archaeon | reverse complement strand
GCTGGCGGCGAGCAGGGCAAAAGGTATATCTGGAGTGCACAGTTGACGAATGCACCGGGATGGAATGACAGTAACACCAGGTTCGTCAAACGGCGTGCTGATAACAACGGAGACGGAAACATTCAGGCTGGACCCGGGAAAGACTTTGGGCGGCGATGTAAATGTTGTTTCGCATGCGCACAGCGATCACCTGCCCCGCGGCGGAACTGAAATGCAGATTGTCGCGAGCAGGGAGACGATCGAGCTCGCCAGAATGAGGACGGGGAAGAAATACACGGGCATAAGGCACGGCTCCGTCAGACTTCTTGACGCGGGTCATGTCCCGGGATCGAAGATGGTGATGGTGCGGGATGAGCTTTCATACCTCTACACTGGCGACTTCTGCACAAGGAAGAAGGTATATCTCAACAGGGCAAGGGCTGTCAGGACTGATGTGCTTGTAACAGAGACCACCTATGGTCATCCAAGGTACAGATTCCCCGATCCTGTCGAGCTTGCCGGCGTGATAAGGGACTGGGCTGCAGACACGCTCTCACGCGGCCACAGCATCATTTTTTCTGCCTATCCGCTTGGCAAGGCGCAGGAGCTGCAGGTCATACTCAGGGGAATGCCTGTCTATGCTGACGAACCGGTGGAAAGGCACAACCGCATACTGCAGGGGCCGAAAGATGAGCCGCTCGCCGCGCCACTGGCCCGGATCGGCACCGATCCATCGATTGTAATCACATCCGGAAGAGGCATAATGCCCACCCTCCCGGCAGCGATAAGGAGGAATGCGATGACTGCCACTGCATCAGGCTGGTGCCTGGACGGCGGCTTCAGGGGAAGGATGGGATATGACGAGGCCTTCCCGCTTTCAGACCACTGCGATTACTACGACCTGCTTGACTTCGTGAAGGGATGCAGCCCTTCGCTCGTTTACACTGTGCACGGCTTCGACAGCGAGTTCGCTGCAAGCATACGGAAGGAGCTTGGCATAGAGGCGAAGCCGCTGCGGCAGAAAAAGGAAAAGCAGAAGAAACTAGACAGCTTCTGACTGCTTCTGGCGCCTGAACACAGGGTAGGTGCCGGGCTTCATGAAAACGCGGAGTGTGTCTGCTGCAACGCCGGAAGCGCTGTCCAGTGCCATTTCGGAGGACATGAGCGAGGTGGCTAGCGCGACTCCCTCCCCTTTGGCAGTCATAAGCGAAACAACGCTGCCTCTCTTCATTCCCTTCGGTACAGCAGATATACCCCTGACTGTCAGATTCGCACCGTGGCATATGCTGTCCACAGCGCTCTCCTTGACAGTGATTGCAGGGAAGGCCGAAAGCAGTGTCTCGAAGGGATGTATTGCTGCACGCAGCATGCTGTCATCACCTCTTGATCTGTAGTAAAGGGCGTCCTCCAGCACCTGGAGTGTGACCGCCTGCTGCTCGCTGAACGGACCGGATTTCGTTCTTCTCAGCTCTATCATCTGGCCGCCTGCGCATGATGCCTCGCCAATGTCCCTGCAGAGCGTTCTGATATATGTCCCTGCTTCGCAGCTGACACTGAACAGCACCATTCTGCCGTTCATTTCCAGCAGTCTGAGCGAATGTATTCTGCGCACGCGCCTCTCCCTCCTCACAGCGGACCGCACGGGGGGTGTCTGGTAGATGTTGCCCGTAAATTTGGTGAACAGTTCTTCCACGGCGCCCCTGCGTATGTCGGAATGGAAGCGCATCACGCCGACATACTCTTTCTGTAGATAATGCAGCGCGTCCAGCGCACGGACCGAAAGTCCCATGCCGACGGGCAGAACACCCGTAACGGCAGGGTCAAGCGTCCCGCCATGGCCGACTTTGATGCCGCCAAACATCCTTGAAACCCATGCCGAAACCTGATGACTTGTAGGCCCGCTGGGTTTGTCAACAATGATAATGCCAGTTTCAAGTAGTTCCTCAATCGAGCGTTCAGACGGCCGTTTCCCGTACCGTCCTTCACCAGCTTCCTGCTGCAGTTCAGTCAACCCCCTTTTTCTTCAATTCAGCAACCACCCTGTCGGCAAGTTCATCAGGAAGGGAATGCTCTGAATCAAGAACAAGGTCATACGCTTCGAGCCTGGCCGGATCCAGGCCGTAGATGTCCATGTATCTCCTCTTCTCGCTCTGCCCCCGGTCCCGCATTGCCGCCAGTGAGTCGTCCTTCCGCATGCCGTCGCGTTCGGCTATACGCGATGCCCTGACGTCCTCCGGCGCATCGACGTAAATGCAGAACGGCAGCATTCCGGATCTCCTGAGCATCAGGCAGGCAAGCCGCGCCTCAACGATGCAGCTCTTCATACCTTCTGCCATTCGGACAATCTTAGCATCGAGTTCAGTGTCTATGGAGTGGTCATGCTCGGCGGCCAGGTTGAGCTGCAGCACGTCCAGTCCCCTGTCTGCAGCAATCTGCCTGAACACCTGACCGGTGCTGATAAGCTGAATGCCGAGTCTGCCGGAGAGAATGCGGGCAAGCGTTGTCTTGCCACTGCCCGCCGGACCGCTGATCGCAATCAACACATTGACACCAATCGTTGCACTGTATAAAACTGCTTTCAGTCAGCCTGGCCGGTTGACATGAGCTTCTCCAGCCTCTTCTTCAGTATGAAGTACCTCAGCAGCCGCTGGTATATCTGGGTGAACGGTATTCCGAGAACAGCATACAGGAATACCCATGTCGGAAAAATCAGGAAATTTTTGGTGAAGTAGACCTTTGCTGCCCACGGGACCGTGAAGACAGGGTAAGGCAGGCGGAAAAGAAAGACGCTCAGCCAGGTGAAAAGCGGAAAGATAATCACGAGAGTGATGGGCAGTATTCGCATCTGCTTGTTCATCAGCTGTGTGTTTTCGACAAGATACTTGTTCTGCTGCTGGTTGAGTTTCTTTATCCTGTCCTGATCCCTCTCCTTGAAGGCAGCACGCTGCTCGACACGGAGGGCGCCCATTATTCCCTGTACCCTGGCCTGCTCCACGAAATCGGTGAATATTATCCTGAGCGTTGTGCCCACGATGACCACTATCAGCTCTGCGATCATGATTGTGATGACAGGGAGGGAACCGCCAAAACCGATTGAAGGTGAAAGGACTGTGTTCATCGCAGAAACCGTCCCGTTTCTTATCGAAGGATTCAGGAAGGCCAGAAGCATGCCCATCATTATAATCATTGAGAAAAACATGGAACCGGTGCCCTGTGGCATTCCGGGCGCCGGCGCCCTTGTTGTCTGTGAAGCCGTCATATCACCCGCCTTTGCATTACAATCATCCGCCTTCGCCGAAGAACTGCCTCAGGACCGGATGCATTTCCATCATCTGTTCCTGCCCGATGGCATCGTAGAACTGGATCATGATGCCCGTGGCCAGCAGCAGGCCCACGCCGGTTGCATTTCCCACAGTGCCTATCAGGTCGGCACCAACTGCAAGGAAGCCGACCAGCGCGCCGCTGAGTATTGTCACCGAAGGTATGTATCTCTCCAGTACACGTTTCATGACCCTCGGGTCCCTTCTGAAACCTGGTATCTGCATACCGCTGCTTTCTATCTGTTCGGCAACAGCGGCAGGACCCATGTTTGTAGTCTCTATCCAGAACCTTGCGAATATAATGCTTCCGATGACATAGACAAGCGTGAATGCCATAACCCAGAGTGCGAACTGGTAGGGCGCATGGCCAGCCAGCTGCGCACTAGAAGCACCGTATGCAGGATTTATCATGGGCAGCAACCAGTCGGAGAGGCCGTTGATGTTGCTGACATACCAGGCCAGGCCGCCGGTCGGGAGCGTGCTGCCGACTGCGTATGTTCCAAGCAGCGCCTGGTGGCCCAGCAGCGGTATCTTCTCCATCGTGGGGTTTGTCCAGAGAAGGTAGCTGAACATGCTTACATTCGCAAGCAGTGCTGCGACAAGTATGACAGGTATGTTGGATGCATAAATGAGCTTGATCGGGTATCTTCCCCTTGCTCCCTTAGCCGTCTCATGTGCCAGAGGAAGCTCTATCCTGGTTGATTCTGTCCATGCAACTATAAGGAAAATCACGACGGTGCCGACCAGCGCAACCACCGAATTCGGATTGCCCAGCATGAGTGTTTCGAAACCGCTTCCGCTCATCTGGCTTGCTGAAACATGGAAGAGGACGTAGACTATCTTCGGCAATGTGCCTACCGGTGCATTTGCAAGCGGACCGGTTGGCGCCGGCTGGCCAGGCGTGGGCGCCAGAGGTGACGGGTTGAACAGACCGGTGAATATCTGCTGCGAGACACCTGCGGCTATGAAGAGCGAAATACCGCTCCCTATTCCCCACTTTGAGACTATCTCATCCATGAGGAAAATCAGATAGGAACCGATGAAGAGCTGTGCGATTATGATCAGCTGTGCAAGTGTCCTGCCTCCGCCGTATAGCGGGAATATGCCGAGAACGGAGACACGGTCAGCAGCCAGCCCCAAGTTGTGGACGAAGAGCGGGCTTGGATCCAGGTAACCGAATACCTGCGGCACCGCTTCGACGAATATCATCACAATGACGACAAACTTCTGAGTGCTCTGGTAGACAGCCTTGTCCTCATCGTTCTGAAGGTCCAGATTTATGATCTTTGCGCCGGTGAACAGCTGCATTACTATCGAGCCGGTGACTATGGGACCAATCCCCAGCTGCAGTATTGAACCAGATGCACCTGCAATTATGGCCCTGTACTGCTGGAACAGGTCTATCTTTGTGCTCAGGTCCAGACCGTATATGTAGACATTTGTCATGACGAAGTAGAGGAAGAGTATCAGGATTACCCACAGCATTTTTGTCCTGAAATGGACATGCCCTTCGGGCTTTGTTATGGCCGGGAGCCTGTCGGTGAACGGTTTCAGCTTGTAAAGCAGGCTCTTTTTCTCCTCGTCTGCCATTCTACCACGTTGAATTGTTCAAGCTATTTGAGTGTTACAGTCCCGCCGGCCTTCTCTATCGCGCTCTTTGCGCGCTCCGTTACCCGGCCTACGACCACATCGAGTTGCACGCTTGCTGAGCCTCCCGAGAGCAGTTTGTAATAGCCGGCGGATGTGAGGTCCACCTTAATCCTGCCGCCTTCTGAAACTGCATGACCGTCGGCAACAAGTGAGGGAAGGATGGAAACAACAGTTGAGACGCTGATCCCCTTCCGCTCCTCGATCATCTTCTGCGGTCTCTTGAATCCGTGGACACCGAAGTGGAGCGGATCGAACTTCAGTGTATGCATGTACTTGTGCTTGTGAAGACCTGCATTTCCTCTTCCGCCGTGTATTCCAGCCCCCCTGCCTGATTTCTTTCCCCTGCCATGTGTCCTGCCGCCCCTGAATTTATTCGTTCTGCTGACCATCAGTTGGCACTCTCCAGTTTGGGAAGCATCCTGTCGATAAGTGTGTTTATTTCGCCGCCCCGATATCCCAGCGAGCCGCCGGCTCGATAGCTAGTCTTCAAACCCTCCCACCCCTTTCTGGGCGGATGGAGGCGCACAACTCTCTTTATGCTGAATTCGGCAAGCCCGGACTCTCCGGAAAGCAGTTTCCCGGCCACCTGTGCTGCGCCTGACTTGTACTTCTCCTGCAAGTCCTCCTCCCTGACTCTCCTGTTTCCCTGGAATCTAGCCGATTCCACAATGACCTTCTGCAGCTCCTCCGCAGTCAGCTCCCCCCATGTTACATAATCTTTCACTGACTGGAGCATCCTCTTCGCCGTCTCAGTTTCAGGCAGAAGAACCATGTGATTCACCCTCCTGAGCTGGAGCTGTTCAAGCGTTTCGAATGCATTCCTCTTGATCTTACTGTGTCCCCTGACCCTTATGACCGCGTACATTCACTCTCCCTCCATCTGCTGCGGGACAGGCTGCTCTGCCACATGGACCCTGGAAGCCCCGGACCTTATCTTCAGCCTTTCCTGCTGCTCGCCCGATACCCTGTATGTGACTGTCTGCTTAAGAGC
>JAJYOM010000101.1 GCA_021796175.1 Thermoplasmata archaeon | reverse complement strand
TCTGAGAAGTTTTACATTAACGGTAGCTACAGAGAGATTGAGGAGGCAGGCTTCGAATCAGGTCCCCTCAACGTATACGACCGTGTTCCGGAAGCGACTGTCACCGGTGCGTGGACAGCGACGAATCTCACAGCCGTCCGGCTGCTGGTAAACTTCACCGGAAATGCTCCACCTGTTCCAGAAATTAACAGAACCTCCGGTTCATTCAGCGTTACATTCAATGCCAGTGACATTTCAACTGTTCAGGTAATATTTTATTCAAACTGTACTGATGTTATAACCCTAACTCAGCCATTTGCAGTCACATACAGGTACAACTGATTTGTCCCGAGAATTTGGTTTTTATGATAATTGCCGGTTCCGGCAGGCACTTTTATCCTGCTTATGAAAGTGTCACGCGGTCAATTTGACAGCATGGAAATGTTATATCTACAATCAACCCTACATGTGGAAAGGGCTAAGGATGAGGGGATAAACACGAGGCTTCTGAGCAGTTCCTTTGCAGAAAGGTCGAGGATACCATCCAGGCACACCTGTGACGGGTTGGATATTTCTCCTGAGATTCACTGGACTGATGTGCCCGAAGGCACGGCATCATTTGCACTCATAGTGGATGATCCGGATGCACCCGGCAGCACATTTGTCCACTGGGTAGTCTTCAATATAGGCGGCAACAGGAGGTTCATTGAAGAGGGCCGACTGCCTGCAGAATGTATCCAGGGGACGAACGATTTCGGCAATTCCTCTTATTCGGGTCCATGTCCGCCTCGGGGAGCTCCCCATTCTTACCACTTCAAGCTATACGCTCTTACTTCCAACCTTTCACTAAGGCGCGGCTGCAGCAAACATGATGTGGAGAAGGCGATGAAGACGCACGTCGTCGGCAGCGCGGAGCTTATTGGCCAGTATGGAAGGTAGCGATGTTCATCCGGGGCGGCTGTTTTCGTCATTTCCTGCGATAGAGCTTTTATAAGGAAGTCGGGATACTTTGTCCATGCCTCTTGTAAGTGTAATAATGGGGAGCAAGAGCGATTTCGAAGTAATGAAGGATGCTGTCGAGTTACTTCGCACATTCGGCGTTGAAACAGAGTATAGTGTCGTCTCTGCTCACAGGACGCCGCAGCTTATGTACGATTACGCACAGAATGCGGCGGGCAGGGGTGTAGAGGTTATTATCGCCGGTGCAGGCGGTGCAGCTCACCTTCCGGGCATGGTGGCCTCACTTACAGAGCTGCCGGTCATAGGCGTCCCGGTGCCGTCGAAGCATCTCAACGGACTTGACTCGCTTCTTTCCATAGTGCAGATGCCTGCAGGCGTTCCGGTCGCAACTGTTGCAATAGGAAATGCAAGGAATGCCGCATTGATCGCTCTTCGGATACTCTCTCTGAAACATCGTAAGCTCAGGGAGAAACTGATAGGATTCATAAAGGATCAGACGGATGAGGTTCTGGCGACTGAGCTGCCATAGTTACGGCAGGCAGATGAAGACAGATGAAGGTCGGAATAATCGGCTCGGGCCAACTCGGCTGGATGACTATACTTGAGGGCAGGAAACTGCTCAATGAATACTACGTGCTTGACGAGATTGCGGGGCCGGCCGCCAGGATATCGGACAGGTACTTCCCCGTCGAATCCTACAGGAGTTTTGTTGAAAAATGCGACGTGATCACTTATGAGTTCGAGCATGTGAACGGGCGCGCACTTCAGTACGCCTCTAAATCTGGAAAACTCATGCCTGGTCTGGAGCCAATAGAACTCAAGAGAGAGAGAATCCTGGAAAAGGAATATCTGAGGGATCACGGCTATCCCGTTGCAGAATTTGAGGTTGCCGCTGATGCAGGGGAGGCGAAGAGGATCGCGTCAAGGTTCGGCAGAGCGGTTATAAAGTCTTCCAGGGGGGGTTACGATGGAAAGGGCCAGTTTTTTGTAAACCGCTCAAACCTTTCCAGCACTGAGATAGAGATACGCGACAGATTCGTTGTCGAGGAAATGATAGATTTCGACTCGGAAGCATCGATAATTGCATCACGGGGTATAGACGGCTCATTCAGGGCCCACAAGCCGTCGTTCAACCTGAATCTGAGGGGCATGCTGTTCTATAACTCCGCACCGTTTGACGACTGCGGAATGGGTAGCATCGCGTCCTCAGTCATGGAAAGTCTCAATTATGTTGGTGTAATGGGAATAGAATTTTTTATCAGGGACGGGAAGGCCATAATTAATGAGATCGCCCCGAGGGTCCATAATACCGGCCACCATACATTGCGCGGCTCCTCCATATCACAGTTTGAGCAGCATCTGCGGGCAATCACAGGGCTCCCGATTCCTGAGCCAGAACTCTACACTCCGAGCGGTGTCCTCAATATGATAGGAATCGAGATGCAAAAGAGGCTGGAGCTTGAGATTCTGGCTGTTCCGGGAACTTCAATATACTGGTACGGTAAAAAGGGAATTCGAAAGAGGAGGAAGGTTGGACATGTCAACCTCACTGCAGGGACAATAACGGCTCTCAGAAAGAAGACCGAAGAGCTTTCCAGAATAGTCTATCCTGACGGACCGGAGGAATTCATCTGATTCCTCCTTCCGGCAGCGCAGATTGCGTCCACTCCCGAGGCAGATAGCCCGCCTGATGCTCTCCGGAGTCTGTTCATCACTGCAAGGCCGATGCCCTCTTCAGTTATGCCTTCTGCAAGTATGAAATCAAACCCGCTTCTGTCAAGCTTCCTGAGTGAGGTGAAGAGATTTCTAGCTATAGTCTCCGCATCCTTCCTGCTGCCAAGTCTCACCACCGTACCTTCGTCCACATGCGTTTCTTCTGTCAGAAGTAGAGCGACACTGTAGCCGGATGCGTAGAGCTTGTCCCTTGCGTCGCAGATTGCGCTGCCTACCCGTGGCTGTGTCTCAAAAAGCACGACTCTTGAGTGTACCGGTGCGTAGTGTCTGTATTTCATTCCAGGGGATGGCGCTTTCCCTCTGAACTCTGTAATGCCCCTGGCCGCCGGGTGTATACTGACTCTTCCGATTACGCGCTCTATCTGCTCTACGGGCAGCCCCCCCGGCCTGAGCAGCAGAGGAACTTTTCCTGTCAGATCCAGCACGGTGGATTCAACACCGATGTCCGACTTACCCCCGTCGATAATGAAATCGACTTTTCCGTTCAGCTCCCTCACTGCATCCGTGTAGGATGTTATGCTTGGCCTGCCGCTGAGGTTTGCGCTGGGCGCCGCTACAGGCGTGCCAGCAGCCTCTATCAGGAATAGCGCGGTCTCATTTCGCGGCATCCTGACTGATATGGTGCCCAGTCCGCCAGAAATGGCCGAAGGCACAGAATCCTTTCGTCTGAGAACTAACGTCAGCGGGCCTGGCCAGAAGGTTTCCATGAGGCGATGCGCCACTGCCGGCACCCTGACAGCGAGACTTCCGACCTGCGCCATGCTTCCGACATGCGCAATGACAGGATTGTCGAGGGGTCTCCCCTTGATGGCAAATATCCTCTTCACAGCCAATTCATTGAGTGCATCCGCACCCATTCCATAGACAGTCTCCGTGGGAAACACAACGACCTTCCCTTCCCGAATTGCCGCACCTGCTGCCTGCAGGCGGTCACGAGGTATCAAACCCCTTGAACGACGAAGAAGCACCGTGCTGAAATGATCCTGCATGAATGTAAACAGAAAAGGTATTTGTTAAAATGTTTGCCTCCTGCGTTCATTCATAATAGTGCATGTAATGTTATCAGAACTGCAATGAACAGGACGGAAACTGTATTGACAACCTTGATCAGCGGATTTATGGCCGGTCCTGCCGTATCCTTTGTCGCATCACCGACTGTATCGCCAACCACCGCGGCCTTGTGCGCCTCAGAGCCCTTTCCACCATATTGACCAGTTTCGATCAGCTTCTTTCCATTGTCCCACGCGGCTCCGCCGACTGTCATCATTATTGCGAGGGAGAAGCCGCTGATCACCACGCCAATCAGGAGTCCGGCGAGAGCGGTCGGACCAAGGAATATTCCGACAAGGACGGGCGAAGCTACTGCCACAATGGCTGGAACAACCAGCTGCCTGAGCGCCTCTTTTGTCACCACGTCCACGCACTTTCCGTAATCCGGCTTGTCCCTTCCTTCGAGTATACCGGGATTCGCCTTGAACTGGCGTCTCACCTCGACAACAATCGACTGCGCGGCACGGCCAACAGCACCCATCAGGAATGAAGTGAAGAGAAACGGAAGTGTCGCACCAATGAAAAGCCCGCCAAAGACAAGCGGGTCGTTAATCGCAAGGTTGGTGTATCCGTGGCTGTTTATGTAAGTGTAGTAAGCGGCAAATATGGCGATGGCGCCGAGCGCCGCCGAGCCCACCGCGTACCCTTTCGTTATAGCTTTTGTGGTGTTGCCAACAGCGTCCAGCGGATCTGTTCTGCTCCTGACCTCTTCAGGAAGTCCCGCCATTTCAGCAATTCCGCCGGCGTTGTCTGTTATCGGACCAAAGGCGTCGACCGCCAGTATTATGCCGGTCATTGAGAGCATCGCTACTGCCGTGATGCTTATTCCGTACAACCCCGTTTCGGAAAGAGTGGAAGTAATGCCTCCACCTGTTATTACATAGGAAAGCAGAACAGCACTGACAATAGTCAGCGTCTGGAAGAAGGATGACTGGAGTCCCCAGCCCAGACCAGTGATAATGGTGGTTCCAGCCCCTGTGGTCGATGCCTTTGCAATTGTCTTCACAGGCGTGAATGCAGTATCTGTATAATAGTCGGTGATCGCCATAATCAGGCCAACGACTATAATGCCGATAACAGAATCGGCGAAGAACTTCATCATGTATGGCCCTGTGAAAAGCGAATAGGTCACTATATAGAAGCCGACCACAGCAATTGCGCCAGTTGCGATTACTCCTTTATAGAGGGCGCCCATGATGTTTTGCGACTTGCCGAGGCGTACAAAGAACACGCCTATGATGGATGCAATTATGGCGACAGCAGCCACCACAAGCGGGTATGTTACTGCCTTGTTTCCGAAGAGTGACTTCACGCTTAGAAGCGTGCCGCCAAGAACCATCGCAGCAACTATTGTGACTGCGTATGACTCGAAGACGTCGGCACCCATGCCTGCACAGTCACCCACATTGTCGCCAACGTTATCTGCAATGACGGCTGGATTCCTCGGATCATCTTCTGGAATACCAACTTCAACCTTACCGATCAGGTCTGCGCCAACGTCGGCGCCCTTGGTGTATATGCCGCCGCCAACCCTTGCAAACAGGCTTACAAGAGATGCACCGAACATGTAGCCAAGCATATCTTCCGGATTTCCGCCGTAAAAGATAAGGAGCAGAGCAAGTCCCAGAACTGCAAATCCCACGACCGTGATTCCAGTTACACTTCCGCCGCGGAAAGCGACGGAAAGACCATGCTTGAGTGACTTCTTCGCGGCCTGCGCCGTTCTGACATTTGACCTGATTGCAACGTTCATGCTTATGTAGCCTGCGACTGCAGAACTCGCTGCACCAAGCGCAAATCCTATTGCTTCCATCCAGCCGGGCTGTGAGCCGAGCTTCGGGACAAGCGCAATCAGTACTGTCAGTGCAGCAGCGGCTATCGCGACGGTGGTGTACTGCCTGTTCAGAAATGCCTTTGAGCCTGCCTGGATAGCTCTTGCTATCTCAACCATTTTCGGTTCGCCCTCTTCCATTCTGAGTATCAGCAAAGTCTGGACCAGAGCGTATATGAGAGCTATTATTGCAGCTATAATCACGAAGATTTCCAGAGTAGACATGTGAAAGCTCCTCGTTTGAGGAAATTTTGCTCCGATATAATATTTTCTTTGTCCACGCGTTGCTCCGGGATCGGACTTCTCGGATGCTGAAATTGTCCGTATGGCTTAGTGAATCGCCGCACGTAACTGCTTCCCGTCAGGTCAAATCAGACTGAAAAAGGGGAACGCTTCGCTGTTTGTACATTTAAATACAAGTTCAA
>JAJYOM010000100.1 GCA_021796175.1 Thermoplasmata archaeon | reverse complement strand
AGTATTCTTTTCCAGGCATATCCCTGTTATCGATTTCTGCAGAGCGGCCTGACAGCATTGCAGTCAAAGCAAGGATGCGGGGTGAAAGCCCGAAGGATATGAACAGATCGCTCCTCTCTGCACTGAGGAAGGTGGAAAAGAATACTGTTTTGAGGGCTGAATGGACGGGGGAGGGCTCTCGCGAAAGGTACTTCGACTTCGTTCTCAAGAAGAAGGAGAGCATCAGAGTATCCCATGAGGGCAGGCAAAACTAGGCGGCTAATTGCAGGATATCAAATGCTATTTTATGCCTGCAGCCGATCCGCCTCCCATGGACAGACCTCTCGTAAGAAAGGGGAAGGCGGTCTCGCTTGGAATACACGAAAGGGAGGAAATACCTGCAATGTACAGGGAATTCGCAGGTGCCGATGTCCAGAAGTTCCTTGGCAGGCCAGATCGCCTTTACTATCTTGAGAGTGAATATGACTGGTATGACAGGCTCAGGAAGGATGACAGGTCAAGGGTAATGGCCGTGCTGCTTAATCCAGACGTCGCGGGAGTCAACAGCTCATACCGGCTCATAGGCAACGTGGGAATACATGGCATCCATCCTGTCAACAGGACTGCGGAACTCGGCTACCTGCTTTTCAGGGACTACTGGGGAAAAGGCTACGCGACGGAAGCTGTTTCCCTTGCAGTAGATTACGCATTTGAAACGCTCAATCTCAGAAAGTTGTTCGCAAGGGTGTTTGCACCAAACGGCGCTTCGGCGGCCGTCCTTGCAAAGAACGGCTTCGTGTCCGCAGGCAGACTTTCGGGTCAGCTTTACATCAAATCGCACGGCTATGTCGATGAGGTCTACTACGAACTCTTCAGGAATCACTGAAAAACCGTATCGCCGGGCCGCATCCATGCGCATCTGGCACGTGGTCGCGCCGCCATAGCTTCTCCACACAGCTCCAGCCACCGGGAAGTGCGAAACCTATTTATGCAAATTCAATTTGCTAGTGGTATTGGCAGTCGCCGATACATAATTCATTATGTTCTTTCGGCAGAGCATGGCCACATCCATGTCACGGCCTATTCGAGGAATCCCGATGGCAAGAGGAATGAATACAGCTAGGAAGCTCAACGGAAACAGGAAGAAGTTCAGATGGAGCGAGAGGGCTTACAAGAAGAGGATACTCCATCTCAAGGAAAAATCCGACCCGCTGGAGGGTGCACCACAGGCAAGGGGGATCGTCCTTGAGAAGGTCGGCATAGAGGCAAAGCAGCCCAATTCCGCCATTCGCAAGTGCGTGAAAGTGCAGCTCATAAAGAATGGCAGGCAGGTGACTGCTTTTGCCGTCGGAGACGGTGCAATCAACTTCATTGACGAGCATGACGAGGTACTTGTCGAGGGTATAGGCGGAAGGATGGGCCGGTCATATGGCGACATACCGGGTGTCCGCTATAAGGTCATCAAGGTAAACAATGTATCGCTGAACGAGCTGGTCAGGGGAAGAAAGGAGAAACCTGTCAGGTGAGCATATGCCAGAAGAGAATTTTGATGAGGAACAGGAACAGACCGAAGAACCAAAGGAGGAGGAAGTCGAGCAGGAGCATGTGCTTCTGTACAACGCCCTCCTTTTCGGGCAGTATGACATGTCCGAAGTCACTGTATCCGACCCCGGACTTGCAAACTACATCAACCTGACACCGGTTTATGTCCCCCATTCGTCCGGCAGACATGCCAGCCGCAACTTCGGCAAGACAAAGGTGAACGTTGTCGAAAGGCTGGCCAACCAGATGATGCGCACAGAGTCGTTCACCGGGAAGAAGAACAAGTCGCTGAAGGTGATTGAACAGGCCTTCGCAATTATGAAGAAAAAGACAAACAAGAACCCGGTTCAGCTCCTGGTCTCCGCCATAGAGCATGCAGCTCCCAGGGAGGAGATTACCAGGCTCCAGTTCGGCGGTATTTCGGTACCAAAGGCGGTTGATGTGTCATCCTCACGCAGGCTCGACCTCGCGCTGCGGTACATCTCCCAGGGTGCGGTTGCAGCATCACACGGCTCCACAAAACCGATATCCCAGTGCCTGGCAGACGAGATAACACTGGCGGCAAACGGTGACATGACAAGTTCAGCCGTATCCAAGAGAGACGAGATTGAAAGAGTGGCTATGTCCGCTAGATGATTTTGAAAGGCGATTGATTTGGGAAGAAAGGAAGACAACATTGCCAGGGCCACGGCGATCATGGGCAGGCCCGAGTTCATAAGAAACATCGGGACAGCTGCACATATCGACCATGGCAAATGCATGACTGCTGAATCGATGGTTTTTGTAAACGGCAACTGGATTTCGGCCGGCGCGCTTTATGACAGGCACGCCTCCGGCATACCTGTGCTGGATGACGATGAGCAGACTGTGTACACAGCCGGCCCCGGCGAGTCGACGATCTCGCTTGACATCGAATCAATGAAACTTCAGAGGAGGAACATCACCCATGTATGGCGCCTGAGAAACGACTCAGCACTCATTACAATCAGACCCAGGCTCGGCCAGTCCGTGACCGTCACACCTGAGCACAAGTTCATTGTTTTCAGGGATGGCGGTATAAGCGAGACACCATCATCATCCATTCGTGTGGGCGATATGCTGATTGTCCCGTCCAGAGTCGATCTTGCTGACGGTGAGTCAGCAGAAGAAGAATTTCACGCTTTGCATGGCGAGTCTGCCATGAAAGTGATAGGCGATGCAGCACGCTATTCAGCCACAGGTGAAGGGAATTCAGTGGCAAGGGAAGCAGCCGCACAGCTCCTTGGGGACCAGAACGGCACTGGAATGCTGGCGAGGATGGGGGAAGGCTCCATCAGGCACTTCCTTTCCACCCTGAACGATTCAATTTCAGGCGACTCATCCGATATCGCTCCCGTGCAGGGCTACAGGACGATATCACTTGCAATGTTGCGCTTTGGCGTCAGGCTCCACTGCGATGCATATGATGAGCAGTCGGTCGCCGACGACATGTACCTCCTGAGGTCATGGGCCAGCGGAGCGGTTGAGTTCGACTCCGTTCCACTTTCGTTGATGAATTTCAAGGTTGAGTCCGGGCAGGGACAGTTGCTCCTGACATCCCTCGAAGAGGCTGGTCTTTCCGCCATCCCGGTCGAGAGCATTTCCTCCGCGTTTGAGGATTATGTCTACGACTTCAGCGTTGAAGGAACGCATAACCTGCTTGTCAACGGTTTCATTATCCACAACACAACACTGAGTGACAACCTCATAGCAGGTGCCGGCATGATGAGCGAAGAGCTCGCGGGCAAGCAGCTGCTGCTCGATTTCGATGAACAGGAACAGGCACGAGGCATAACCATCAATGCAGCAAACGCTTCAATGGTTGAGTCCATAGGGGGCAAGGACTATCTTATCAACCTCATAGATACGCCGGGCCATGTGGACTTCGGCGGCGACGTTACCAGGGCAATGAGAGCCATCGACGGTGTGCTCATTCTTGTAGACGCGGTTGAGCAGGTCATGCCTCAGACCGAAACTGTCATCAGGCAGGCACTGAGGGAGAGGGTCAGGCCTATTCTTTTCATCAATAAGGTCGACAGGCTGATCAACGAGCTCAAAGTAACGCCGGAGGACATGCAGAGGCGTTTCGTCTCTATCATAAACGACGTGAACAAGAGAATAGCCGCAGCTGCGCCAGAGGGTCTAAAGAAGCTGTGGGGTGTCAAGGTCGAGGATGATACAGTTCTGTTCGGGAGCGCTTACAACAACTGGGCAATTTCCGCTTCATACATGAAGAAGTCAGCAATCACATTTGCAGATATTTACACCCACCTGAAGAACGGCGAACAGAAAATGCTGGCGCAGAAGATACCGCTGCACAAGGTGGTTCTCGAGGCGGTCATAAAGAACCATCCCAATCCGCTCGACGCACAGCGCATGAGGATACCTACAATCTGGAAGGGAGATCTTGAATCAGATGTGGGCAAGTCTCTCATGACTGTCAACCCCTCCGGCCCGACCATCTTCATGGTCACCAAGATCATCATAGACCAGCACGCGGGGGAAGTCGCAGTGGGCAGACTGTTTTCAGGAACACTGAGAAGGGGCCAGGAGCTTTACGTCTCCGGCATGCCCAATCCGAACAGGGTACAGACGGTCGCGCTTTCTGTGGGTGCAGACCGGATACCGGTTGATGAGGTCCAGGCCGGTAATATAGCAGCTGTCACGGGCCTCAAAGATGCGATTGCAGGTTCGACCGTAGCATCCATCCAGGGAATCGAACCGTTTGAGAAAATGGTTCATTACTCTGAACCGGTGGTCACTGTGGCCATTGAGGCCAAGCAGATGAAGGATCTGCCGAAGCTGATAGAAGTACTGCGCTCAATTGCCAAGGCTGACCCGTCCATAACTGTGGAGATAAACCAGGAGACAGGCGAGCATCTGCTAAGCGGAATGGGCGAGCTGCATCTTGATGTGACCCAGTACCGTATCATACACGATTACAAGACTGAAATAAATTCATCAAAACCGATCGTCGTCTACCGTGAAAGCGTCGGCGGCGCTGGCGGTCCATTCGAGGGAAAGTCGCCAAACAAGCACAACCGCTTCTATATCGAGGTTGAGCCTCTGGAGGAAACAGTTGTGAAGGCAATCACAGAGGGCGAAATCAGGACAGAGGGCAGGATAAAGGACTCGAAAGCGCTCGCAAAGAAGCTTCAGGACCTTGGCATGGAAAGGGAGGAAGCCAGGGGAGTGCAGATGTTCCAGGACACCAATGTATTCATCGACTACACCAAGGGAATACAGTATCTCTTCGAAACAATGGAACTCTGCAAGCAGTCTTTCGAGGAGGCGATGCGACTCGGGCCCCTTGCACAGGAGAGGTGCATGCATGTGAAGGTGAAAATAGTCGATGCCAAGCTGCACGAGGACAGCATCCACAGGGGGCCGGCACAGGTCATACCCGCCACACGATCTGCAATCTACGGCGCGATGGCAGTGGCAGGCAGGGTGCTTTACGAACCGGTGCAGAAGATTTACATTAATGTCCCACCCGATGTCATGGGGGACGCAATACGCGAAATACAGCAGAGGCGCGGCGTCATTATTGACATGAGGCAGGAAGGGGAGAACACAATCGTTGAAGCCAAGGCGCCAGTTGCAGAAATGTTCGGCTTTGCGAGCGCTATAAGGAGCGCTACACAGGGAAGGGCGCTCTGGTCTACGGAGAATGCAGGCTACGAGGTAGTGCCGAAGGAGATAGCCGACAAGGTTGTGCCCGAGATCAGGAAGAGGAAGGGCCTGAACCCGCAGCCCTACGAGCCAAGCTACTATTCAGATTAGGCCTGCTGCAAGCAGTGCGAAGTAGGCGGCGAACACGAACATCAGCGAAGCAGACACAACCGTGACAGCCCCCTCCGCACGTGCGCTCCTTTTCACGCCGGAGTGCAGTGCCCAGGGGAAGATGCAGATCCATATTGCGATGGCGCCGAACAGACCTGCGAACAGCAATACTCCTCCCAGATAGGCAAATGCGAGCCCGGCGGTAAGCCACCATAGGATCTGGAACGGATTGGTAAGCCCTACTGCGAGCGCCCTTGCATATATTCTCCTGTCCGGAACCTCAGTCCTCCTTTCAGCCCGGCTCCTCAGCACGCTTACCCCGAAGTACGCCACCATAACCGCCCCAAGCCCGTAAACTGCGCGCACGTACTGTCCAAACTCGAACACCGAGCGAAGAGAAAAGACAATCAGCCCGAGCAATAGGTCGGCGCTCATCGCACCGCTCCCTGCGATGACTCCCCTGCGCATGGAGATGACAGATTCGGACGCTATCAGCGCATTCATCGGGCCGGGCGGAATCGTGAGAGTGAAACCGAGGAGCAGGCCGAAGAGTAAAGAGTAAATAAATTCCATTTTTCAGCCTTCATTCGGATACATTTCGCACGCTGATGAGGCAGCCATTAAGTATGGCGGCGGGCTGAAAGGAGGACTGAGGTTCC
>JAJYOM010000099.1 GCA_021796175.1 Thermoplasmata archaeon | reverse complement strand
TTGTTCTCATCCGCCGAAAAGGGTGTAAGCAACATAGCGGCGGTAAACATCAGGACGCAGCGGGTAAGATGGCTGACAGACCTGAAGGAGGAGTGTTATGAGCCGGTTGCGTCTCCTGATGGCAGGTGGGTGGCGTTTACAAATTGCAGAAGAGGTTCTGTGATATTATCCGCGGTTTCGCTGAAGAGCTGGGGAAGACAGCCATTGGAAATAACCGACCTGTTCAATAGCCCCGGTCTTGCCTCTTCTCCGAAGTTCTCAGCTGACGGAAACGTCGTATATTTCTTGGTAAGCGGGCCGTCAGATACACAGGATATCTGGTCGTACAGCCTTGTAAGTGGCAAGAGTGAAAGACTAACCAATCACACACCTGAAAGTCTACGTAACAGGGAGTCTTCGATTGGGACGGAGGTTATATGCATCAACCCAGTGGACGGGAAGAATATACCGGCCCTGCTATTTCTGGCGACAGGGAGCCCCGGTTCCTCAAACGGAAGAGGTGTGGTTTACCTGCACGGAGGGCCAACTTCCCTGACCGTAAACAGCTGGAACCCGATAATTCAGTTGCTGGTTGGAGAAGGGGTGAATGTAATCGCGCCGAATTACAGGGGCAGTACCGGTTATGGCAGAGCCTTCAGGGATGCAAACAGACATGTTATGGGTAACCTTGACGTCACCGACTGCGTAGCCGCGAGGAATTACCTTGTCGAAAACAGGTTAGCTGTTGCAGATAATATCGCGGTAACAGGCGCATCATATGGTGGCTACCTTACAATGTGCTGCCTGACCTTCCATCCAGGGCTGTGGAGGTGCGGTTCTGCGGGTGTGCCGTTTCTCAACTGGTTCACTGAAATGGAGAGTGAAAGGGGAGACCTTCATTACTGGGACATACAGAACATGGGAGATCCGGAGAAGGATGCGGACAGGCTGCGGAGGGCATCTCCCTTCTTCTATATGGAAAATATCGATGCGCCTGTACAGATAATTGCAGGCGGTAATGATCCGAGGTGTCCGCTAGAGGAATCGGAAAGCGCCGTGAAGCGATTGAAATCGCTGGGAAAGGAAGTCGATTTCAAGTTCTACGACGGCGAGGGCCACTGGTTCAGGAAGCTGGAGAACAGCGTTGACGCAGACTCAAGAGCATTCCTGTTCATCATGGAACATTTATCCGTGGACTAGGACATTATGTAAGAAAGAGGACAGTGTTCTGAAATTTCTGTGAAATTCCTCAAGATCGTGAAATTTCTCAGCCCTGACATAGATTTGGACCATGTTTACCTGTACCCCTCCGCATTTATGCTATGCACATCTATGCTCATTCCATCGGCATCAAGAGAGCCGTAGTTTTGTCGGGCCATCTCTTCAATACCGGTAAACCCTGCGTTACGAGTAGTGTCACGAATCCTGTGTAAGCACTGGATACCTCCTTGTCAAATATTTACTGAATATCTTCCCTGCAGGCAGCGGATGCATTTAGTGTTCCGCCTGACCATTGGACGTGAAAATCTATTTTACCACAAAACTCACCCCGGGTTTGCAAAATCGAGTGTCTACTCATGGCAAAAAGCGCGCGGAATATTACTCGCGACTTCCGGGAGGCAATCTTCACTCATGACTTTGGCAACTCGGAAGTTCAGTAGGCGGCAAAGTCGTCATGTGGGGCACAGTCGCCATGAGGTGGGATCTATCTGCACCTTCCTTGCAGATGAACTTCGGCTATGGTCCCTATCTCTTTACGCTCCAACAGAAGTCATTATCACCAGTCCTCCGGTCACCAATGCAGAAATGTGTTTTGAATCATGTCGCTGGAATGAAATGTCACGTAATTGCGATTCTGGCGAGTGCGACCAATCCCGCCACCTCCAGCACGTTGACTATCATTAACGGTACTGCAACATCTGCACCATAACGGGATGAAAGATACGAATACGTAAACAGAAGTCCTATATTCTGAAGAGTAAACAGAATGCCAAGTCCGGTGAGGGACAGCATGAAAGGACCGCGTCTTTTACTGTATATCCTAAGGTATATCGCAACAACAATCAGCGAAAGCACCAGGCCAGATATAGCAAGTGCTTCATCTGTTATCCAGTATGCACCTATCGTGCAATTCACCCCTTTCTCCTGTTGTCCATGCCGGAAAAGAGCTCGCTATGCTCCTCTGCGAACGCAGATACGAAGTAAACCGCTCCGTATTGGTGCCCAGTCCGTGTGACAATTTCATTCTCCAGCAGTACTCTCAAATGATGCTCAACCGTCTTATAATCCATGGATATTACCATCGAAAGCTTATGCGTGTTTTGAGGTTCCGATAGCAGTGCTGCCAGAATTTTCTTTCTGGCTGCGCCTCCTCTCGAGCCTTCTAGGAGCCACCACATGACCCTTGTCCTGGCATCCATCCTCATTCCGCAGGCAACCTCGTTCCACAGACATGACTGGCATGATAAAGCAGTTCCTGTTGCTGATTAGGATTTGGGCATCAGAAATTTGATGCCGTTACCTGAAAGATTTCATTTGAGATGTAATAAGTGGAGCTGACTGGATTCACAGTGTAATCGAGAGAATAGTTCACTGTCAAAATCTTCGTTATGTTTCCCGACGCAGACGTGTTGTTGACTACGAACTGGACAAGCGCTGTCACCGATCCTCCATTGCCAGTCAGTGAGACCACCGGTGTGGCCTCCGCATAAAACCATACCGCACTCCATAGTCCAAAGAACCTAGACCAGGCTGCTGATATGTTGGCGGAACCATTGTAAACACCGTTGAGCGGTCCACCGACCCACTGAAGAACAGAAACGCTGTTGTACTGCTGCATAACAAGGTCTAGACTCTCTATTGCAATGCTGTTCCAGTGATCAAATGCGAGGGATAACAAGTATGCAGATTCATTGACAAAATCCTGCTGACCGATAATGTGCCATGTTTCGTTATAAATCTCCCAGCCACCAGATGTTGCCGCAAAGTCGAGCACGTATGAAATGTTCAACGCCTGAACATTCGTCGGATTTTTTGCGGGAACCAGCGGGAACTGAACGGTAGCGGCAACCTGTGCACTACCGCCATTCACGATAACTGATGGAGTTGTTTCTGAATAGAACCAGACTGCATTCCAAAGGCCGAAGAATCTGTTCCACGTATTCAGTATTGAAGCACTGCCGGAATAGGTGCCTGTGAGCGGACCGCCGATCCAGTGCAGTGTTGCATTAGAAGTGTACTGTGAACCCAGCAATGATGCATTTTCAATGGCAATAGCATTCCAGTGAGAATAAGCCACGGATAGAACATAGGCGGCCTGAACTGTCAAATCGCGGTGGCCGGCAAGTTTCCAGATCTCATTGCTTATTGACCAGTGGCCGTTCGAATAAGTAAACATCAGGGAATATGATACAATAATCGAAGTTATATCCTGCTGGTTTGATGCGGATGTAACCGTGAACTGAATTGTTTCGTTGACATAGGCTTTGTCCCTCAACGTTATCTGTGACAGAGGCGAAATGCCAGACCACCAGGCAGCTCTGGCAGAATTGAAGAAGTCAACCCACACTGACGCAATGCTTGCATTGCCGCTGTAAGTGCCATTCAAGGCACCGCCCTCCCAATAAAGGACGGGTGTGGAGGAGTACTGGCTGGTGGTGGAGGTTAGATTGAGCGAGGCAATCGCATTCCAGTGAGAATAGGCTATTGCCACGAGCGAATAGTTGTTTAGGGAGCTGTTCATCAAGTTTATCTTTGAGGCTGTTGAGTTCTGCAGTTCGTTGTATCTGCTCACTGCCTGGGTGTAGGCCGCCTGAAGCCTGTTATATTTAGAAGTGAGGTTTGAATAACCTGAGGACTCCAGCGTAAATGCTCCCGCCAGGATGATACTCAAAACTACGAACATAACTGCAATATATTTCCAGAGATTTCTCTTCGGCGCGCTGCTTGTGATGTCTGCCATGAAAAACCGTTCAGCTAACAGCTATATTAGCGAATTCCCAAATTCATACCGATTCTTCTTTGGGTTGAGAATGTATTATTTTGCGCTCGGTTCAGCATGCACTGATTTTCGGTGCACTTTCCATATGCACGGCGGCGAAACACAGGAGGAAACGGCTGCAGAGCCGGGCCGCGTTCCTTGCAGGCAGTCGACTGCCGCGACTTTCCATCGGCCCGCAGATCTCAGATATCTGCAGCGCATGCTGATATCTGAGCTTTCCCGCCTCAGCGATTAGTTCGAGGGTGGATGTTGAACGTTGCGTGGTCAGCCGCAGCTCGTGCCTGATGAACTTCCTGCGCACAGGGCAGGCGCAGACTCTTGGCCTGACCTTCCTGATGCCTGCCGGTGTTTTCACATTCCTGGTTATAGTCTTCTTTACAGCAGTGAGCAGGCCGCAGGCGATACAGTGTGACAGCGGCCCCACCTCTAATGTGCTCTCCTAGGCATCATTCGATGTGTATAAAGTGCAGCCTGAGGGGGAGATACTTCCAAAGAGTTTGGAGGCAACCTTGGCGGCTGTGGTGACGTCTATGCTCATATTGGTACTGGTCGGGTTTGTTCCGAGATACTCGAGCATTCTGTGCCTGACCTTTTCCCCTTCCCTGTACTTCCTCAACGAAGTAATAGTACGTGCGTTCACTTCCATCTTTCAGGTTCCTCTTTATCGAACGTATAAATGACTTGGTAGTTGCTAGCGTGTTATCACAACAAAATAAAACTTTCCACGGAGGAAATGCCACAACCTGTACTCGCAACGAGAACATTTCAACCCTTAATTGCCACATTAGGACGAAAGTGAAAAATTCTCGGCCGGCACTTACAAAGAACACGCTGAATGCGGACCACTGCTACGTGAGGAGTAATTCGAGCATGCAGTGATGGAGGTTCTTCAACCTTGTCGCACGGTTGCTCTATTACAGAGCGTACGACCCGCTGTTCATCGCGAAGTTTCTCAGGAAATATTCGTCGACGGACGTAGTCTTGGAACTGTCGCTCATATCGAAGATGAATATCGGCGACAGGTTGGTGCTGTCTGAAATACCAAAGCAGCCCAAAACACTCTTGGAGAGGGTTGAAATCAACGTATCTGTTGCATTAAACCCTGACTCTGTGGCTTCTTGCATAATAGGTTCCTATTGAGGCTGTTTTCCTTCGTGGAATCGAAAGATCAATATAGTTGATATATTATTCACTTCCCTAATATGACTCATCCCGACTGGGTGCTGAAGCACAGGACGAAGGGCACACATGTGATCAGGCGCGGTGAAAGCTACTATCTCTACAAGGTCACGAGCGTCTGGAACAGGGAGAAGGGCAGGGCGCAGCTGAAGACTGAGAAGTATCTCGGAAAGATCACGCCTGACGGCCTGGTGCCGCCAAGGCAGGAGAGGGCGCTCGGAAGACTCAGGCAGGCAACAGTAAAGGAATACGGCGCCTCCTTCCTGATCAACCATCTGGCCGGCGACATAATCGGGCTGCTGAAGGGGGAGTATCGGGAATGGAGGGAGCTGTTCACATTTGCTGCAATGAGATTGCTGCACAATGCGCACATAAAGAACCTCGAATTCCACTACGAAACATCATACCTGTCGGAACTCGTTCCAGGTGCGGACCTCTCCGACAGGCGTGTGGGAGGCATGCTCAGGGAGGTGGGCATGGACAGGGAATCAATGACAGCATTCATGAGAAACTTCGTCTCCGGCGGCGGTTACGCCGCAATAGACCTGACGCATGTGCTGTCGCTGTCAGAGGGTGTAATATCGTCGACGCTCGGCCATAACAGCGCCGGCGAGCACCTCCCGCAGGTCAACGTGTCATATCTCTTCTCTCTTGACAGGATGATGCCATCCTACTTCCGTATGCTTGTAGGCTCGGTTGGGAGCGTATCATCGCTGGCACTCACCGTGAAGGAGAGCGGCGCAACGGACGTCGTGCTTGTGGGTGACAAGGGCTTCCACTCCGCCGCCAGTGTGGCGGAGCTGGAGGAGTCCCGCATGAGCTAC
>JAJYOM010000098.1 GCA_021796175.1 Thermoplasmata archaeon | reverse complement strand
CAGTCAACCGCGACAGGATGTCAATCGAGGACGTAGATCTGCTGGTCAGCGCCATAGGCGACCTGACCAGGGAGACAAAGGCGAGAAGGCTGGTCATAGATTCAATCACTTCCGTTGCATATCAGGTTGACACCCAGGAAAAGCTGAGAAACATGCTCCTGGGCCTCAGCAAACTGCTTTCGGGCCTTGGTGCGACTTCGCTGATAATTTCCGAGCTCACCGCTGCCGATACTTCATACTCAAAGTACGGGGTGGAGGAGGCAATTGCGGATGGCGTGGTGCTGATGGGAAACCTTGAGAGGAACGGAGACCTGCTGCGCACGCTCCAGGTGATTAAGATGAGGGGAACATCGCATTCAAGGGCAAAGTACGTCCTTGATCTGACAACTGCCGGCACACTGCTTGTACCGCTTCTTAAGGGGGGTAATGAATGATGGACGCCGGAACTAGAGTGGTAAAAGAGCTGAATGACGTCGAGCCATCGACATCCACATCTCTGGAAATCGGTACAGACATCTATTTCGACGCAATAAAGGGGATAATGAACATTGCCGAAGGCGGCGATGCCCAGCTGATTTACATCGCTTCAACTGTTCCGGCTGACGCGATCGTCAACGCGATGGATATGATCGGCGTCGATGCTGATGATGTCATGTTCATAGACTGCATATCAAATATGATGACCGGCCAGCAGGGAAAATCTGATAACATTGTGTTCATAGAGAGCCCGACAATGCTGGAGAACATAATGCTGAAGGTCGAGTTCCTTAGACGGAAGACGCCATCAAGAAGGACTATCGTTGTTGTTGATTCAATCAATACACTTCACATACACAATGACTGGAAGATTATGGGCGAGTTCCTCCACATACTGGTGAACAACCTCAGGTCCAGGGGTGCGATAATAATCATACTGAGCATAAAGGAGCAACAAACACCGGAAGTCTCAACACTGCTCAGCCTCGTAAGCGACAGGCTGGTAAAGATAGGGATAGGAGGAGAATAATGGCACTGATATCCGGTATAACTGAACTTGACAGGGTGCTTGGCGGCGGCTTCCTAGAAGGGACCATATGCGCGATTGTGGGACCGCCCGGTTCCGGAACGGATGTCTTTGCAAAGCAATTCGCTTCTGTCGGCGAGGAAAAGAGCTTCTATTTCTCCACGAACGATTCAGCCGGGGAGGTCTTCGGTTCAATAAAGAGGTTCGGCTGGAATACCGACACGACAATAGTGGACATCGGGGACAAGTACCATGACACGGTGCTCATGAGAAGGCTTGAGGTCACAAAATACAGGCAAGAGGGCCTGAAGGTGAAGGATGTACACGACCACGAGGAAACAACCTACAGGCCCTTCAACTTCCTGACATACCTGACCAATGAGATTTTCAAAATAGCACCGCCATTCAGGATAATAGTGGATTCGCTTGACTTCTTCATAGACAACTATGGTGTCGAGGAAGTGCTCAGCACGCTCAGGACACTCAGGGCATACACGAAGAAGAACAGGGGGCTGCTGCTGGTTACGCTGACTAAGGGTGTTTTCGACAGCAGGGTGCAGAATTCCATTGATGCACTGATGGATACGCTGATTGAGCTGGAGAGGGAGCGGATCGGCAAGAAATTCGAGAACAACCTGATAGTGAGCAAGGTGAAGAATTTCCCTGAAAGGTCGAAGATAATGCAGTACTCGGTCGGGGGGAGCGGTATTGTCCTGATGGACTGAGTTACCGCTCAGTAGTCGTTTATGTTCTTCAGCTTGACGTGTATCAGCGATGATGCAGGCAGCGTGGAAACAACCGTTGTCCCAAAAGCCCTGTCGATGAACCTCTGCCTCGGATCGCCGTATGTGAACATGCCAAGCAGCAAATCCAGCGGCAGCATGATGAACCAGAACAGTTTCGGTATGTTCCTGAATGAAGCCTCCAGGAAGGAGAGATCTCCCCTCTCGCTTGAAACACGCAGCGATGCAAGTTTCTTTCCCAGCGTATAGCCGTAGAAGTATTCGCTGAGCGAAGAATAGATGAACCAGCAAACGCCGGAAGCTACCCCGACAAAAAGGTCAAAATATGTCTTCTGCAGACCGAATGAAAGGGCAATCGCCCACACAGGCACGAATACTGTAGCAATATCCAGGATGCCTGCACCGGCCCTTTTCATCCAGTGGGCCCTGAGCACACGGTTTCTGAACAGCATCTCAAACGCTATCGACATCCCAATCCCTGCAACTGTATCACAGAGCTAAGATATAATGATATCGAATTTGTCGGACAATTGTCTGTCGCACACATCTGGCAGCAGATGCAAATCACTCAATATACCTCAGAGCAGATGACGGCTCTATGCGGGACACTGCCCTTACCGAGCTGAGGACCGCTGTTATAGTCAGCCCTATGGATATGAGAACAAGTGCTGCGATTGTCGACGGGTAATAATCGAATGATAGCAGGTTGCTCAGCCTGATGGAGATTATGTAGCCGTTCAGCAGGCTCATGATTACGCCTATCAGCGAGCCCGAGAGTGCGATAAATACAAATTCCAGCAGGAACGAAGCTGCTACCATGTGCCGGGTGAAACCAAGTGCCCTGAGCAGGCCAATCTGCTGGTACCTTTCCACGACGGATCGCATGGCTATAATGCCAAGACCGGCTGTCCCGGCCACAAGTCCCATGGCAATAAAGATTTCAGTCATCTCGACAATGCCGCTGATTGCCATGGTGAGCTGCTGGGTGATGAGCGCCAGGTCTATGACAACCGGATTGTAGGCAACCATATCCTTCCTGACCTGTATGGATACAGCTGTTGGTGATACTCCCTGCCTTACCTTGACCATCAGAACGGGGAAGGCATGATTCAGCAGGCCAAGAGATGACAGAGCGCTCTCAGACACAAAGATGCCCCGGAGGCCGAACTCATCCAGTATACCAATGACTGTAACTTTTGATGATGAGTGGTTCTGCCCGTAGACGGTCAGCACGCTGCCAATCCCGATTTTCTGCTGAACAGGGCTCGACTGGGCAAATCCCCCTCCGGGACTCTGCAGGCCGGCCAGCGTCATGTCTATGATGGCAAGAGAGCTGTTGTGTGCAACTGCGTCCCACACTGCAGAAGGTGTTCTGTATGCGCTGGAATAGCTGTGGAAGCTGTAGCTGTTGCTCGAATAGAAGTTGTCCTTCTGCCAGAGGGGCATTCCGACAAGCGAGTATACGAAAGTAGACTGGCCATTTCCGTTGTATGTGACTGCCGTACTTGTGTCATATATCAGGCTGGAGTAGGCAATGGAGCCCGTGACGTTCCTGTCGGCTGAAAGAGCACTGGTCATATTGCCGCCGTTGCCACTGTATATGACAAAGTTGTAGCCGCCGCTCTGGTCGTTCACAGTCCTGACTGCGGCAGTATTGATCATTGAGCCGAGAATTGAGACAGACACTATGCCGAAAATGACGAAGGAGAAGAGGGAAAGGGAAAGCGCTGTCCTCATCTTCTTTTCCGCCGGATAGGCGAATGCCTGACGGAGCGTCGGTACAAGCGCGCCGCGGCTGTTGCGCCTTGGCCTGACTACCTTCAGAAGAACAGGCAACAGCGCAAAGAAAACAAGCAGGCCGCCCACGACCATGAGGATGCCAGATTCCACATAGACATAGTATGAGACGCTGTAGCTGCCTGGAAAAATACTCCATGATGCCGGCAGACCGTACTGCAATACCAGCGAAATGCCCAGCAGCCCGATGAACAGTTCGGATTGCCAGAAAGTATAGAGCAGGACAAAAATGGAGAATGAGAGAAGAGATATCGATAGCATAGACAGCAGAAGGGACCTGGTGTCCGTGCCGTAGTAATAGGAGAGGAGGGAGGCAAGCAGCAGCAGGGCAGGCAGCACGTACCTACTCCCGTTCCTTGAAGGCAGCCTGCCATAGGATGACCTGCGGAGTGCCTCCACAATGCTGAACCTGCTGATTCTGTAACTTGCTGCTGCAATAATTGCGTATGTTGCAAGTGCGCCCGCTGCAAAACCGATAATTATATCCGGCGTGGTCACTGTGAATGAGGCCATGAGTATGTTGGTTTCCCTGATTGGTATGGAGAATGTCGGGCCGAAAATCAGTATGAATCCGTAAACCATGAGAAATCCAATACCTATTCCGAGGAAGGAGCCGACAAAGCATGAGAGCACGGTGTACACAAAACCCTCCGAAATGAAGCCGCCGACTATCTTCTGCCTCGTAATGCCTATTGCGCGCAGTGTGCCCAGATCCCTCATTCGCTCCTCTGCAAGCATGTAGAAGATGACAACAACAAGTATCAGCCCTGCAGCAATTGCGAACAGGCTCAGGGCCAGATACAGATCGGAGATATTGCTTATCTGGCTCCTGATGGTCGAAAGCTGGTCCTGCAGGACAGGATAAGCGGAAAGTCCTCCAGCGATCTGGCTGTTGGCTTTCTCAACAGCCAGGTTGAGTGCCTCCATCACGGCACCAGTCTTCGAGACTGCGCCCAGCACTGTACCCGAGTTCGCGATGGCGATAATGTTGACGGAACTGCTGATGCCAAGGACTGATTGTGCGAAACCAAGGTTCATGAAAATGTTGTATCCCGAATCAAAGTATCCCCTGTAGTTGTCCCTGACGACCGCTGTGACTGTTGCTGTGACCTGCCTGCCGCCGGCAAATATGGTGATGGTGTCGCCGGCAGATGCATTGAGCTGCCTGGCCGCCAGCTGGTCTATCAGCACGCCGTTTACGGGCAGGCTGCTGACTTTGCTCCCGTTCAGTGCGACAAAATCACCAAGAATGCTGTTGAAACTCCAGGGTGTCCCCACCAGTCCCATGTTGGAGTACGGGACACCGGATGTATTGTCATATGCGCTTGCGGTAGTGTAAACCATTGGAACGATACCAGCCACATCCGGATTGCCGGAAAGGGACTGGTTTATGATGGCGTAGGCGCGACTGCTGAAGTAGCTTCCCGACAGCTGACTTCCGTTCGTGACTGTTTCATCAACATGACCGTAGCTCAGTGTCACCATGTTGTCGCTGAGCGTAAGCATCGTGCTTCTCATCACAAGTGCACCGCTTATCATTGCAGAGCCTATCATCAGGCCTGCAATGATCAGCACCACCCTTTTCCTGTTCCCGAAGGCGCTCCTGAGGAATAGCCTGAATACAACCCTGTTGAATGCAATGATTAAAAGAGAGACTGCCACCGCAAGCAGGAATGCAAGTTCGAGCGCCAGCAGGAAACTTACAGTCATCTCCCCTTACCGCCCGCTCTGTCTACAATCCTTCCATCCATGATGTTGATTGTTCTTCTGGTGTAGGATGCCACCCTCTCGTCATGAGTCACCACAACAACCGTTGCAGCGAGATTCCTGTTCAGCTCGCTGAAGAGTTCCATTATCACCCTTCCTGCCTCTGTGTCAAGGTTACCAGTGGGCTCATCGGCCCAGACGACCTCGGGGTTGTTTACGAGCGCCCTGGCAATGGCAGCACGCTGCTGCTCTCCCCCCGAAAGCTGGGATGGCTTGAAACCTGCCCTGTTGGCCATGCCTACGAGCTCCAGCGTCCTGAGCGCTATCTGCCTCGCCTTAGAAGCCTTTTCGCCGATAATGAGTGCCGGAAGTTCCACATTCTCGACAGTTGAAAAAACAGGAAGAAGCGCATAGTTCTGAAAGACAAAGCCCATGTTCTTTGCCCTGAACCTGCTGATCACCGCGTCGCTCATCTCTGCAATGTTGTTGCCGTTGACAAAGACTGTGCCTTCGCTTATCCTGTCCAGCCCGGAAAGGCAGTTCAGCAGTGTAGTCTTGCCTGAACCGGAAGGGCCCATTACGGATATGAATTCGCCCTTCATTATGCGGAGGTCAACATGGCTTAAGGCTGCAAACCTTTCCTTGCCTGAAAGGTAATACTTGCTGACATCCCTTGCCTCAATTGAAATGCCGTCTGTCTGCATCCGATGCTCCAGTTAATGCATAATCTCACACAGTGACAGGTAAATAAACTATCTGAGGTCCCATGGAAATGCCAGCAATTCTGTCATCTTACAATCAGAACAGAAGCTGGAGAATCTGCCGCCACCCG
>JAJYOM010000009.1 GCA_021796175.1 Thermoplasmata archaeon | reverse complement strand
CTCCTTTACGTCCTCTCCCTCCTTCACTAGCCATTTCCTGATCTCGCCCTCAGCTACACCCTCCCCGACATCGGGGAGCTTGAATTCCTTTGGCATGTTCAAAACCTCTAGTAACTCACTGACCTGTTTATGTATGACAGGACCCTCTGCACGTCCGGTATGTATGCGCTTTCCCAGATGTATGTGACGGGTGTATCCAACCCGGAAACACGCAGTACAGGCGCACCGAGGCTGTCTATTGCCTTCTCAGCTATCAGCGCAGCGACTTCAGCCGCGAAGCTACCAAATTTGGGAGCCTCGTTTGCAATGACCGCCCTGCCTGTCTTCTGCACAGATGAGATTATGGTCTCTATGTCCAGCGGAGAGAGCGTCCTGAGGTCAATGACTTCGACTGAAATGCCGTTCTTGGCTGCAGCCTCCGCCGCCTCAAGGCAGGTGCGGACCATTGCGCCGTAAGAAATGAGTGACACGTCCTTTCCCTCCCTCGCGATCTTTGCCTTGCCTATTGGCACTGTGTACGCTCCATCCGGAACCTCTTCCCTTACTGTCCTGTACAATCTCTTGGGCTCCAGGAAGATTACCGGATCCTCATCCCTTATGGATGATATGAGAAGGCCCTTCGCATCATAGGGTGTTGAGGGTGCAACCACCTTCAGCCCGGCGGTGTGCGCAAAGTAAGCTTCGGAACTCTGCGAATGGTACAGGCCTCCCTTAATTCCACCACCGAAGGGGGTTCTCACAACTACCGGTGCAGTGTATGTCCCTCCTGATCTGTAGCGTATCTTTGAAAGTTCGCTGACTATCTGGTCGAATGCAGGGTATATGAAATCCATAAACTGTATCTCAGCAATCGGCCTCAGGCCATAAAGGGCCATCCCTGTGGCCACGCCAATTATGCCCGATTCGTTGAGCGGTGTGTCCATCACCCTTTCCACTCCGAACCTGTCGAGCAGTCCTTCTGTCGCCCTGAAGACACCACCGTCCCTGCCGACATCTTCGCCCAAGACGACCACCCTCTCATCATTCTCCATCTCTGTCTTCATCGCATCTGTAACAGACTGAAGCAATGTCCTGACGGTCATCCAAATCACTTCCCAGTGTAGCCGGGGCCATACCTCTGCACTGCCTCGTCGAGTTCTTCCCTGAGATTCCATGTCAGTTCCAGGTAGACGTTTTCAAAAACAGACTCAATCGCGGGCTTAGGCGTCGACTCCGCCTTCTTTGCCGAGGACCTGATTTCATTCTCTATGTCTTCAATCAGTTTCCTGTCGGACTCGTCGTCGATAAGCCTCTTCCTCTTCAGGTAGGCACTCATTCTCTTGATCGGATCCTTCTTCCTCCATTCATCCACTTCCTCATTCTTCCTGTACTTCGTCGGATCGTCCGATGATGAGTGTGGTCCGATCCTGTAGGTAAGTGCCTCGATCAGCGTCGGTCCCTGTCCTTTCCTTGCCCTTTCAGCCGCTCTCATTGTCGCGGAATAGACCGCGAGCACGTCGTTTCCATCCACACGTTCCGACGGCATACCGTACGCATCTGCTTTCTGGGCAAGTGTCTCGGAGGCTGTCTGCCTGACTGTGGGCAGGGAGATTGCATAACCGTTGTTCTGGCACAGGAAAATGACAGGCGCCCTGAATACACCTGCAAAGTTCATTCCTGAATGGAAGTCATTTTCGGAAGTTGCCCCATCCCCAAAGAAAGTGAGCGCTATCTGTTTCTTCTTCATGTGTTTTGCTGCGATTGCCATGCCAACAGCATGCGGTATCTGTGTCGCAATTGGACTCGACGGCGTGACGACGTTCTTCTCCCTAGAGTTGAAATGGTTTGGCATCTGCCTGCCTCTGTTATAATCCATCGAATCTCCGAACAGCTGATGGAAAAGCTGCAGGACTGTTTCTCCTCTAATCAGCAGGGCGCCCGGCTCCCTGTAGGCGGGGAAGATCCAGTCATCCCTGTGCAGTGCTGCAGTTGAGCCAACGCTGCAGGCCTCCTGTCCGGCCGCGCCAATATAGAAACCAATTCTCCCCTGCCTCTGGAGGCCCATCGAAATCTCCTCGAATTTTCTTACAGTGGCCATGGCCCGGTACATTCGCAAGAGCAGTTCTTCAGAAATGTCCGGTTCCAGCTCCTTCCTGTAGTTTCCGTCGATGTCCAGTATCTGCAGCATACCCGTCTCCTTCTTCATTTCCATAGTTTCATTCAAATCAACCACCCCGACTGTAAGCAGTTTAAATGCCAGGCACCGCTTTACCTGGCAGTCCGGCATTCCTGACCAGTCCCTCCAGATACAGCTCCCCCGCCCGGTAGGAACTCCTGACAAACGGGCCAGATGCCACCATTCTGAAGCCCGCATGCCTGGCTTCGGCGGCGTATCTGCCGAACGTTTCAGGACTGATAAAATCGATGACCGGGAGATGCCTGACTGTCGGTCGCAGGTACTGGCCAATTGTGATAGCATCCACACCTGCTGCCCTCAGGTCCCGCATCGTTTCCACAACCTCCCCGAATTCCTCTCCCAGACCGACCATGATGGAAGTCTTGGTTATCCTTCCGCCCGATGCCTCCTTCAGATACCCGAGCACGCTCAGGCTCTGGTCGTAACCGGCTCTCCTGTCCCTAACTGATGGAGTAAGCCTTCTGACAGTCTCGATATTGTGTGCCAGCACTTCCGCCCCTGATGCTATCACAGCATCAAGGCTGTCCCTGTTTCCCCTGAAGTCAGGCATGAGCACCTCGACAGTAACCGAACTTGAATGCTTTATGGCGGTGACTGTCCTGGCAATGTGCGCTGCCCCCCCGTCCGCAAGGTCATCCCTGTCGACGGATGTGAGGACAACATAAGTGAGCCCGCTCTCCCTGACGGCGGATGCCACCCTCTCAGGCTCCTCCCTGTCAAGAATTCGTTTCGGATTTGCCGTCTTGACAGCACAGAACCTGCACCCCCTGGTGCATACATCTCCCATAAGCAGGACTGTTGCGGTTCCTCCACCCCAGCATTCGGATATGTTGGGGCATCTTGCCTCCTCACAGATGGTGTGAAGGTGCAGGCCCCGCAGCCTGCTGCGTAGTTGGGAGTATCCTTCAGTTGCCTCCATGCTGACTTTCAGCCATTCAGGTTTTCTGGCTTCAATCATTTCGTTTCTCCCATGGTATTAATCTGACCGCTTATACCTTTAATGGCAGACAACTTTTAACACATGAGAAAGAACCGTTACGGAAAGAGCAAAGGACTGTTGTCCGGTCCAAAGGCGCGGTATGCCCTGCCCAAGCAAGTATTTTATATGAATTCAATTTACTAACAACCCGTACGGTAGTGCACCAATGGCTGACAAATCCAAGTCATCACGAAAGGTCAAGGACAAGTGGAAGGAAAAGACCTGGTTCAAGATATACGCGCCCGAGATGTTCAATTCCATCGAGCTTGGCGAAACCCCCGCGGCAACGCCTGATGAACTGAGGGAAAGGATAACAGAGGCAACAGTCCAGGATCTGACCGGCGACTTTTCCAAGATGCATATAAAACTCAGGTTCAAGGCAAACAGCGTTACAGGCAGCGAGGTGCACACCCAGTTCATTGGTCATGACCTGACCAACGACTACGTCCGAAGGCTCACGAGGAGGAAGAGAACGAAAACCGAGCATGTGGTCGAAGCAGTAACAAAGGACGGTTACAGGATAAGGGTCAAACCGATGGTCGTCACTGAGAGGAGAATTCAGTCCTCACAGGAGACCGCCCTCCGCAACGTAATGGTCAGCGTTGTCGCCAAGCAGGCGTCTTCCATGGTACTCTCTGATGTGATCAAGTCTATTGTATCCGGGGACCTGGCCAAGGATATCTCCAACGCCACCAAGGTTATCATACCGATGAAGAAGGTGGAGATAAGGAGAAGCGAGGTGATTGCTTTCCCATCAGGAACGCAGCTCACCGAGACTTCGAGTCAGCCGGTCCAGACGACGCAGGAAGAACCTGCAGGTGAACAGCCTGCCAGATTCGAGGAGAAGGCATCCGAACAGCCCGCCGAGGAGAAGAGGGCAGAAGAGGAGCTTTCGCCCGAAGAGATCGGCAATGGCAGCTGAAAGTCCACAATTATACTGTAGTCTGCAAGCCGGGGTAGCTCAGACTGGCGGAGCGTCGGACTCATAAGAATCCCGGCGCAGTGTCTTGAGAAATCCGAAGGCCGCGGGTTCAAATCCCGTCCCCGGCATATTTTCCTGCAGCCATTGATCATGTTCGCAGGAAACAGCCTGTCTTACGTGGAGGCTTAGAATGCAATTTCCGCGCGGGCGCCGCCGGCATCATGCTGTTACATTCTATGCGCACAGATCATGTATTTTATATTTAAAGCTGAAAGCGGCGCCAGTCCACCCATAAGACCCTGCCGGCAGTTTGTCGGCTCCGCCGGTCAATGTCTATTGTCAAATCTGCTGTATTGTATGATGCCCGTCTATAGAAAATTACAGAATCTACAAGCGGATTGAAGCATTTGCGGCAATGTTTTGGACCATTACCTGTATGCTGTCTTCACTTCGCCACTGCAAGACCGCCTATGGACCGCCTGTTGCTCTTCTGGCCCCGGGAAAAATCCTGCTGCCAAGCCACTTTATTATGCGATCTGTGAATTTGTAGCCTCCGAACACATTCCCCGCACCGAGAAGGAATGCAAGCATGTATCCAGCGATCCCTCCGGATAGGAGGGCGACCTCCCTGGGAAATACAGCATAGACAATGAAGATAGTCACGACAACGGCAAGAAGGGTTGAAGTGTCAATCTGGACATCGGTGGTGCTTGACTCGTGCCTGCGGATTATACTTCTCGCGTCTGCTGCACCCCAGAACGGAAAGACGATAAAATACAGTATGATGAAAATCAACGCAAGGAATCCGGCTACTCGCAGGAGAAACTCACGGGGATGTGTAAGCAA
The DNA here is from genome assembly GCA_021796175.1 of Thermoplasmata archaeon. GTDB lineage: Archaea > Thermoplasmatota > Thermoplasmata > Sysuiplasmatales > Sysuiplasmataceae > JAJZXY01. The sequence continues at coordinate 18,414 of JAJYOM010000009.1, read as the reverse complement.
CAGGATTGTAGCAACTGCTGACCATACTATGCCGAGGAACAGAAGAACTCCAAACCGCGCCTTCTGAAATCTCACGACTTCGGCGGGCTCCATAATCAGTTTCATACCGGACACACTTGAAGTGAGTTTTCTTCAGACAGTCTTGATGTTTAATAAGGTTACTTGAGCGATTATCAAGAACGGCTCATCGTATTTTGCACCCGATCCCAGCCATCAGGTGACTTTGGCAAGCTGCTCCTTCACCCTGTCGAGATCAACAGTGAGGCCAAGGCCCGGCTTGCCGCTCACTTCGTGTTCACCTGCAGTTAGCCGTAATCCGTCCTTTGTGAGCTCCTTCGAGAGCGAATGATAACCGTCCAGATCAGTGTAGTGGACGTTCTTCAGTCCAAGCGCAAGATGGGCGGCGGCTGTTATGCCGACCCTGCTCTCCACCGTGCATCCAATCATCACCGGAAGGCCGGCTGACTCGGCCAGCTCTATAATCCTCTTTCCCCTGGATATGCCGCCCGCCTTTACAAGCTTCATGTTGAGCATGTCTGCGGCCCCCATCCCGATAATCCTCACAGCATCCTCGGGACCATGCACGGACTCGTCTGCCATCACCGGTATGCTGCTCCTCTCTCTGACAAACTTCAGACCATCAAGGTCTGCCGCCCTGACTGGCTGCTCCAGGAACTCGATCTCAAACTTGTGTATGCTCTCAGAGAGCTCCAGTGCTTTCTTCGGCGTATATGACTGGTTGAAATCGACGTAGACCGCCACGTCTTCCCCGCCCTTCTGCCTTGCCCTCTTTACCCTTTCGTAATCCTCCCTGATGCCATGTCCGAGTTTTATTTTCAGTGCATGGATGCCCATGGAAATGTACTCGTTCAGCTGTTCCTCCTCCTCTTCCATGCTGCCAAGGTCTACTGTGAATGACGTATGCATACTGTCCCTGTAGCCGCCTGCCAGCCTGCAGATGGGCATTCCGGCGCGCTTTCCCATAATATCCCACAACGCGACGTCCACACCGCATTTCGCTGCATACGAACCTTTTACCCTCTTCTCCATAAGTTCCCACAACAGCTCAATCGATGTCTCGTCCTTACCCTTTACAGCTTCCCTTATCATGTCCAGTGCGGCTCGGACTGAGCCATCAGTCTCACCTGTGATCCTCTTCGGCGGAATAGATTCTCCCCAGCCATCGAGACCGTCATCCGTCCTGATATTGACAAGAAAACCGTTGTAAGTTCCAGTCGAGCCCATTGAAGTCCTGAACATACGCGATAGCGGTATTCTGACATGGTAGTAGTCCAATCTCTCTATCATCCGTCTCGGCACACGTTAGACACGATATAAATTACACTGCGGTCTCGGGGATAGGAGGATTTTCACAAATCGGGGGCCCGGCTTCCGGCGTTGATGATGCCGGCGGGCGCTGGGGTCGCTGCAGTTCTGCTTCCTGTGGAGCGCTACCGCAGCCGGATGTGGCTGAATTTCCTGCCGGCAAATTCGCTCCTGTTCCTGCCAGATCTGCCGGTTACACTCCTGCCCTCCACTTCGCCCTTCTCCCTCTCAACTCCGAGGAAGACTACCGAGCCCTTGTACACCGGCCGTTCAGAACGGAACCAGTCTGGCCCGGACGATATGGTGAATTCACTGCCGTCGAACATGGTGAATTTTCCCTTTCCGTAAGCAATGAACCTGCCGTCCTTGAGCGGAATTACTGAACCTTTCCTCACAAACGCAGGCATTCCATCCTTGCTCACCCATGCCGGACCTCTATGTTCAATGCCGTCACCGAGTGAAAACCAGTCGCCTGCAGGAAGATAAACATCCCTCTCCTTCGCACCCCTGTCGAGAATCGGTGCATAGAGAACCGAGGTGCCCAGCATGTACTGGTCATTGATGCTGTATGTCGCCCGGTCGGACTGGAACTCATAGAACAGTGGCCTCACAATAGGATGGCCGCGAACATGCGCTTCATGGGCAAGGGAATAGATGAAAGGCATGAATTCATACCTTGCAGCCACAGCATCGGCGGCCATCCGGCTGAACCTGTCTGGCAGCATGAAAATCTCCTGATCGTTGCCGTCCTTCGCCTTGTGGTTCCTGAATACCGGGAAAAATGCGGCCATCTGGTAATACCTCGCAATCAGTTCAGGCTCCGTCCTTCCGATGAACCCTCCAACATCGCAGCCCGCCATCGGTATGCCCGATATCCCCAGGCTGAGGACCATCGGTATCTGCAGCCTGAGGTCGTCCCAGGAAGACACGCTGTCCCCAGTCCACAGGGCTGCATATTTCTGTATGCCTGCGTAGCCTGACCTGGAGAGTATGAACGGCTCATCCAGAACGTCCTTCATCGCCTCGTAAGTGGCCCGCACCTCCAGGTACGCATATGCATTGTGGACGCTGTCATGCCTCATTCTCATGCCCTTCACCAGGTGCGTGGCGTCGGATGCTATGGTCTTCCCCTCGGTGAAGACGCTGGGCTCATTCATGTCCAGCCAGAGTCCGTCAAGACCATTTTCACCAATGAACTTCCTGATCATGAACTTCCAGTTGTCAACTGCCCTGCCGTCGAAAAAATCGGGGAACGCGCACAGACCGGGCCATACTTTTCCAAGGTACAGTTCTCTGTTTGCCGTCTCCACGTAGCTGCCGATGCCGCTCTCGAAGTTACTGTAGCCCTGCTCCGCTTTCAGGCCAGGGTCCATTATCGCAATTGTCCTGATGCCCATGCCGTGCAGCTCCCTTATCATGCGGGGCGGATCGCCGAATATTCTGCTGTTCCAGGTGAATAGCTTGTAGCCGTCCATATAGTCTATGTCCAGGTATAGTGCACTCACCGGGACCGTTTTCAGATACTCACCGGCAATGTTCATAACACTCTCTTCCGGATAGTAGCTGAATCTGGACACCTGGTGGCCGAGAGCCCACAGCGGCGGCATGAATGGCATTCCTGTCAGCCCAGTAAACTGTTCTACAACCCCTGCGACCGTGCCTGCTTCAAAGACATACATCTCGAGACCCTTTTCCGGAACCCTGACGAGAATACTGTCATACTCACTGACACCGACATCAAACGTGGTTGATGCCACCGAGTTGATGAAATAGCCTGCCGCGCGATCCCTGACTGAGATGAAGAAGGGTATTGAGGCGTATAACGGATCGTCTCCTCTTCTGTATCCGCCGGGATCGTTGTTCCACATCCGCAGTATGACTCTCTTCCTTTCCAGCTCGAATGCCTTTTCACCAAAGCCGACAACATGTTCCAAATGCTCCAGCTCCTTCCTGACCGTGATACCGGCGCCGTTTTCCTCGAATGACAGTACTCCGCATTCCGTCGTCATCCCCTCAGACAGCCCGACGCTCCTGCCCTTGAAACCGAAATCTATGACTGGAATGAAGCCATTCACAACTATTCTGCTCGTGCCGCCCCTTTTTGTGACGCTTATCTGCACCCGTTCCACCCTTTTTTCCAGTGGCAGAATGTTAATTCCTGCCACAGCATGTGGCTAAACTTCCACTATTAGTTAGCACTTTTGATGCCAGACAGACAGGATAAAAAGGTGCCAGCATCTGCGGGGACATCTTCATTTCAGGGCAGGCGCCGCAGAGAATCAAAAAAGAACATATTAAAGAACAATGGTTCATTCGAGAATCGTGCAGACTTCAGTTCGAAGCAACTCAATCAAGACTGAGCTCAGGCCAGTTGAAACATTCACTGACCAGGATCCATTCAGGCATCTTGGCCACCACATTGTCGGCGGCATGCGCGAGTTCAGGTGCTTCCTCCCACTGGCGAGCAAAGCATGGATTGAAAATGAACGATCAGTCCGGCTGCTCGATCTTGAAAGGCTGAGCGATACCGGTCTGTTTACCGGCTCGCTGGACCAGAAGGCGGAAGTCGGAGTTTACTTCATCGTGTATGAAGATCCCACCGGCTACGTAGACCGGAGGGCAGATCCGTACCAGTTTCAGCCATCAATTTCCGACTTCGATATATATCTGTTCAAGAAGGGTGAGCTGCATCTCAGCTATGAAACACTTGGGGCGCACATTTCAGTCAGGGAGGGTGTTTCAGGAACGAGATTTGTCGTCTGGGCGCCTAATGCTTCGGCTGTTTCTGTGGTGGGGAATTTCAATCATTGGAAACCAGGTTCTCATCCAATGGCAAATGTCAAGCACTCCGGACTTTGGGAGCTCTTCATACCTGGCATCGGAGTGGATGAAATCTACAAATTCGCAATAAGGTCCGACTCAGACGGTAATGTCAGGGTGAGGACAGATCCATACGCCTTCAGGACTGAACTGAGGCCGAGGACCGGTTCCATTGTCACTGACCTTTCGTACGACTGGACTGATGCCGCATGGATCGCTGAGAGAAGCAAAGGAAACAGGCTCTCGGAGCCAATTTCGGTTTACGAGGTACATTTTGGATCATGGCACAGGCCCGACCGGGGATTCCCTGATTTCCGCAAGGGCGGCCTGGAACTGATAAATTACGCCCGGAGGCTTGGATTCACGCATATAGAGCTGCTTCCTGTCATGGAGCATCCGCTGGACGCATCATGGGGCTACCAGGTAATCAACTATTATGCGCCAACATCAAGATACGGTACACCGGCCGATTTCAAGTGGTTCATCAACGAATGCCACAGGAACGGGCTGGGTGTGATACTCGACTGGGTGCCGGCCCATTTCCCTGATGACGAGTTCGGTCTTTCAATGTATGACGGTACACACCTGTTTGACCATGAGGATCCGAGGAAGGGCAGGCACCCGGACTGGGGCACCAATGTCTTCAACTATGGAAGGAACGAGGTACGCAATTTCCTCATAAGCAACGCGCTTTTCTGGACTGGTGTTTATCATGCAGACGGCTTAAGGATCGATGCAGTCTCCTCAATGCTCTACCTGGATTACTCAAGGAAGGAGGGCGAATGGGTACCAAACAGATACGGCGGCAGGGAGAATCTGGATGCTATTGCCTTTCTCCGCGATTTGAACAGTATTCTGCATGAAATGCAGCCCGGGATCATGACAATAGCAGAGGAGTCCACTGCATGGGGAGGCGTTACCGGCAGGACAGAGCTGGGCGGCCTTGGATTTGACTTCAAATGGAACATGGGCTGGATGCATGACACACTTGAATATTTCTCCAAGAATCCAGTTCACAGGAAATATCACCAGCGGAACCTCACATTCTCTGTCTGGTATGCCTTCAGCGAGAGGTTCATGCTGCCCCTGTCTCACGATGAGGTTGTGCATGGGAAGGGCTCTCTGCTTTCGAAAATGCCGGGTGACTACTGGCAGAAATTCGCAAACCTGAGGCTCTGCCTTGCCTACCAGCTGGGCAGTCCTGGAAAGAAACTGCTCTTCATGGGCGGCGAATTCGGCCAGTGGTCGGAGTGGGATGTGAACAGGGAGCTGGACTGGCAACTTACCGGACTTGAGCCGCACAGCAGGCTTTCACTCCTTGTGGGTGACATGAACAGGCTGTACAGGGAATACAGCCAGCTGCACTCACTTGACAGCGATCCGGGCGGTTTCGAATGGATTGATTTCGGCGACACCGACAACAGCATCATAAGTTTCATCCGCCATTCAAACGACGGGGGGAAGGGGCTGATTTTTGTATACAATATGACACCTGTGCCAAGGCACAAATACAGAATAGGCGTCCCCTGGAGGGGAAAATACCTGGAGCTGCTCAATACAGATGCAGCTGATTACGGCGGCAGCGGAATGGGCAATTTCGGCGGCATAGCGTCCGAGGATATACAGATGCATGGAAGGCCACAGTCTGTTTCCCTGACGCTACCACCTCTCGCAGCGGAGATATTCCTTTACGAAGGTGATGACTGACACATGGACATCCGGAATGACATTGTGATTGAGAATGTAATGCCGCAGATCGACTGCGGCTCTTATCCGGCCAAGAGGAAAGTGGGCGATACTGTCATGGTCACAGCTGATATATTCACGCACGGTACCAGTCTTCTCTCTGCCGACCTGCTTTACAGGAAGGTGTCCGACAGTGAGTGGTCAAGGGCGCCAATGAACAAGGGTGAAAATGACAGCTGGTCCGGTTGTTTTGCTGCCGATACAAACACAACCTACCAGTACACAGTAGAGGCGTGGGTGGATGTCTACTCCACATGGCTTTCGGACCTGAAGAAGTGGCATGCATCGGGTGAAGACGTGTCGGCGGACCTCAGGTCGGGCATTGCCATGCTGAAGGGAATGGCCCAGGGAACGGGGGTTGAACGGGCAAGAATAGCGGAGCTGGCCGAAATAATTTCCAGATCCGACACCGATACCGCAGTCCGGACCGCATCCAACGAAGAAACATTGAAACTGGCAACTTCCCACCAGCCGAGAGAGAAGGCTCGTTACCGCCGGCAGCTTGAGATTGTCGTGGACAGGAAGATTGCCGGTTTCAGCAGCTGGTACGAACTCTTCCCGAGATCACAGTCAGCAGTCAGGGGGAGGCATGGTACATTCGATGACTGCATTTCCAGGCTGGACGACATCGCGACCATGGGTTTCGACGTGCTCTACCTGACGCCAATACATCCAATTGGTATTACAAACAGGCGGGGAAAAAACGGTTCCACAACTGCACTGAAGTCCGATCCGGGTAGTCCCTGGGCAATAGGCAACAGTGAGGGCGGGCACAAGTCAATCAATCCGGAGCTGGGCACGATGGCAGATTTCAAGCGGTTGCTTGCTGCTGCAAGAGGAAAGGGACTGGAGGTGGCGATGGACATAGCCTTCCAGTGCTCTCCGGACCATCCGTATGTCAGGGAGCATCCGCAGTGGTTCTACCGCAGGGAGGATGGCTCAATAAGGTACGCGGAGAATCCGCCGAAAAAGTACTTTGACATTTACCCCCTGAACTTCGAGAGCAGCGACTGGAAGGGACTCTGGGAGGAGCTGAGGAGCATCTTCCTTTACTGGATTGAAGCGGGAGTGCGAATATTCAGGGTGGACAATCCGCATACGAAACCATTTGCATTCTGGGAATGGGTCATAACCTCCATCAGGAAAGAACATCCAGATGTTATCTTCCTGTCAGAAGCATTCACACGGCCCAAGGTCATGTATGAGCTGTCCAGGATAGGTTTCACGCAGTCCTACACATATTTCACATGGAAGAATTTCAACTGGGAACTGGAAGAGTATTTCACCGAGATCAGCAGACCCGGAACAGCAGACTATTTTCGGCCAAATCTTTTCACCAACACTCCGGACATACTTCCGTATGTACTGCAGAATGGCGGAAGGCCGGCATTCATGATGAGGGCGTTACTCGCCTCAACACTTTCACCTATCTGGGGAATGTACAGCGGTTTCGAGCTTTGTGAAAACGAAGCTCTCCCTGGAAGGGAGGAGTATATGAATTCTGAAAAATACGAATTGAGGCATAGAGACTGGAACAGGTCGGGGAACATAAGGCAGCTTATCACCACACTCAATGAAATAAGGCGGAAATACAGTGCATTCCAGGGACTGGGCAATACCGAGTTCCTGCCTGCCGGAAATCCGAATATAGTGGCATATGTCAGGAAATCCTCAGCAGGAGACAGCGCCGCCCTCGTGGTTGTGAACATAAATCCGTTTGAGCCGCAGGATACAATGCTCCGGGTACCTGCCTCTTTATTCGGCACCGAGGGTGACAGTGATTACAGCGTCAGGGATCTGCTGACCGGCGAGATTTTCAGATGGCACGGCGAATACAACTACGTGAGGCTGGACCCGGGCGAGAGGCCCGGTCACATACTCGTACCTGTGGGGTGATGCATGTGGATGTTCCCCTCTGGTACAGGGATGCGATATTCTACGAGCTGCCAGTCAAGTCGTTCTACGATTCAAATGGCGACGGCATTGGAGATATCAACGGGGTGAGACTCAAGCTCGATTACCTCCACGCCCTCGGTGCAGACTGTCTCTGGCTCCTTCCATTCTATAATTCACCAATGAAGGACGACGGGTACGACATTTCCGACTACTATTCAATCCAGCCCGAGTACGGGACACTGGACGACTTCAGGCTGCTTCTTGCCGAGGCGCATTCGAGAGGAATGAAGATCATAGCTGACCTTGTCATGAATCACTGTTCTGACCAGCACAGCTGGTTCAGGGAGGCTGTGTCATCAAGGGAATCGCCCAGGAGGCAGTGGTTTGTCTGGAGTGATGATGCAAGCAGGTACAGCGGTGCCCGCATAATCTTCACAGATACAGAAATCTCAAACTGGGCATGGGAACCGAGGACAAAGCAGTACTACTGGCACAGATTCTACAGCCACCAGCCTGATCTGAATTACGATAATCCCGAGGTACGCGAGGAAATGAAGAATGTGATGAGGTTCTGGCTCAGGATGGGCCTAGACGGCTTCCGTTGCGATGCTGTTCCGTATCTCTTCGAGAGGGAAGGGACAACATGCGAGAATCTTCCAGAAACGCACGCGTACTTCAAGGAGGTCAGGAGGATGATGGAGAAGGAGTTTCCGGGGACGATTCTCCTTGCAGAGGCCAACCAGTGGCCATCCGATGCCAAGGCCTATTTCGGCGATCAGGATGAATTTCACATGGCGTTCAATTTCCCCCTCATGCCAAGGATTTTTGTCGCACTTGCCAAGGAGGATGCCTATCCTATTGTCAATATCGTGAAGGAGATTATACCAATACCAGAGAAGTGCGACTGGGCCATATTCCTCAGGAATCACGATGAACTGACGCTTGAGATGGTCACCAGCGAGGAGAGGGATATCATGTACTCGGAATATGCGAGACATCCCAAGATGCGACTGAACATCGGCATAAGAAGGAGGCTTGCACCCCTGCTGGATAACGACAGGGCGTCTCTTGAGCTGGTTCACGCTCTACTACTCTCGCTCCCGGGTTCACCTGTTCTCTACTACGGTGACGAAATAGGGATGGGCGACAACATATACCTGGGGGACAGGAACGGCGTGAGGACGCCTATGCAATGGTCCTACGACAGGAACGCCGGTTTCTCGAGTGCGGACACTGAGCAGCTGTTCTCACCCCCGATAACAAGCCCAAATTACCACTACGGGAATGTGAATGTCGATTCGGAGAACAGGCTGCCGACATCAATGCTGAACTGGGTGAGGAAGATGCTCTCCGTCAGGAAGAGGTATGCACAGGTGATGGGGAGAGGCAGCATAAAGTTCCTTGAGCATAGAAACAGGCATGTTCTCTCCTACATTCGCAGTTATGGAGAAGATCGCATGCTCTGCATTTTCAATCTCTCAAGGAAGCCAACATACCTTGAGCTATCACTGCCGGAGTTCTCCGGCCTCCGGCCAGTTGAGGCAATCAGCGGGGCCCAGTTCCCCAGGATAGGCGACCTTCCATACTTCTTCACACTTCATCCCAGATCTTTCTTCTGGCTCGGCCTGACAGAGCCCACAGGCAGTGATGAGGAGGGCTGAATGACGCTGCTCAGCCCGCAGGAGGCGGATATGCTTGCTGAACCGCTGGCAGACGCGCTGAAGGGGCAGAGATGGTTCGGCGGGAAAGCAAGAGCTGTCAGATCGCAGCTGATGCTGGATTACGGGGAGATGCAATACGATTCAGGCATTTTTCCGCTGGCGATAGTCAGGCTTGTATTCGACCAGGACGTCGTGGAGGATTATTTCATCCCGCTTTCCCTGTCCGGCGGCGACAATGTCCCCCTTTCGATTAGGATCGAAAAGGAGGGTAAGACGCTAGTTCTCAGCGATGCGCTTTTCGATGCGCGATTCATGGAAGGTGTCATGCATGCACTGGCCGGGAACAGGCGGATGGAAATGCGTAAGGGGCAAATAAGCACTGTGCATACGCGATTTTTCGCAGATCCCGGCGGCTGGCCAATGCAGACAAGTGTCATATCGTCCGAACAGAGCAACACTTCCGTCGTGATTGGCCGCAGTTCCATTTACAAGAGTTACCGGAAGATAGAAAAGGGCGTGAACCCGGACTGCGAAGTGCCTGACGCACTGTCTTCGTCCTCAGGTTTCTCTGCTGTCCCCAAACCGCTGGGCAGGCTTGAATATACGGGTGAGACGAAGTGCACAGTAGGCTCACTGAGCGAGTTCGTCGAAAATGAGGGTGACTGCTGGACCTATTTTCTCAAAGAACTCTCCCTTTTCACCGAATCAGCCGCGTCCGGTCCGGAGCCTGATGACCGGGCGGACAATGAACACTCATGCCTCGGTCTGGTTTCCGACTTGGGCAGGGTTACCGCCCAGCTTCACAATGCACTTGCCTCCATCGGCGGGAATGAGGCTTTTGCACCTGTGGCGGTTTCACACGAGGACACTTTGCGCTGGGCGGCGGATTTCTCGAAACTGACCGATTCTGTCATGCGGACTCTCGAAGCAAGACGGCACCTGCTGGAGGGAGCAGCCTCTTCAATGGCAGGGAGGCTAATGGCCGAGAAACAGAAGCTATCCCGGTCTGCGGACAATGTGGCGGATTTGCACACGCTTGGCGTGCGCAGGATCAGGGTCCACGGCGACTACCACCTTGGTCAGGTGCTCAAGGCGGGCCGCAAACTGTACATCATAGACTTCGAGGGTGAGCCTATGCGATCGCTGGACTACAGGCGCTCGCCGCATTGCGCCCTGAAAGATGTGAGCGGCATGCTGAGATCGCTTGATTACGCTGCGAGCTTCAGCGCCAGAAGGGCGGGAACGCCTGAGTCAGAGAGTATATTCTCCAGGTGGAGCAGGCTCGCACAGGGTGCGTTCCTTGAATCATACTGGGCCTCCAGCGGGCGGGATATGCAGTTTCTGCCTCCGACTTTTGATGGAATGGAAAAGGCACTGGCCTTCTTCACCATCGAGAAGGCGGTATACGAACTGGACTACGAGCTGAACAACAGGCCCTCATGGGTCGGAATACCGCTCGCAGCGATTCTGTCATTGATTTCCTGATAAACTGGGCAAATAATTAATAATATCTCTCTCTGACTGGAGGACGTGGTGTCTCAGAGAAGGACACAAATCGGCTCGCCTTATCCACAGGGCGTGACACTTGAGGACGGCGGCGCCAACTTCGCTGTTTATTCAGAGAATGCCGAGAAGGTCACGCTTCAGCTGTTCGATAGACCTGATGCCGCAGAGGCATCAGAGGAATATGAACTCAGGGAAGTGGATGATTACGTCTGGCATACATTCCTCTCCGGTGTCAAATCGGGCGATCTCTACGGCTACAGGGTGGATGGTCCTTACAAGCCAACCCATGGTTTGCGTTTCAACAGCAACAAACTGCTCCTCGATCCTTACGCCAGGGCACTCACCGGCTCAATAGACTGGACAAATGACCTGTTCGGCTATGTCATAGGCAGCGAACAGGAGGACATGTCATTCAGCTCGACCGACGATACGAAATGGATCCCGAAATGCGCTGTCATTGACAACTCCTTCGACTGGAGGGGTGTGAGGAGACCAAGGCATAACTGGAACAGCACAGTGATCTATGAAACTCATGTGAAGGGACTCACATTCCGCCATCCCGGCGTCGAGGCAAGTGCCTGCGGGACCTACAGGGGGCTCTCTTCGCCCTCAATGATATCCTATTTCAAAGATCTTGGAATCACCGCGCTGGAGCTGATGCCTGTCCATCACAGGGTAGACAACAAGGATCTTGTGCAAAGGGGCCTTTCAAACTACTGGGGATACAACACCATCGGCTTCTTTGCACCCGACGTACGCTATTCATCCGAACGCAGCCCGGCCGGATTAGTAAACGAGTTCAAGGAAATGGTAAGGACCCTCCATGAAAACGGCATAGAGGTGATACTCGATGTCGTCTACAACCACACGGGTGAGGGAAACCACCTTGGGCCAACATTGAGTTTCAGGGGCATTGACAACAGCGTGTATTACAGGCTGGCGCAGGACAACAGACGTTACTACGTTGATTTCACGGGCACCGGCAACACACTCAATGCAAGGCATCCGCAGGTGCTGCAGCTCATCATGGACAGCCTCAGATACTGGGCAACCGAGATGCGGATTGACGGTTTCAGGTTCGATCTTGCATCTACGCTTGCAAGGGAACTTTATGCAGTCGACAGACTTTCGTCCTTCCTCGACGTCATCCATCAGGACCCTGTGATATCCGGTCTGAAACTGATTGCCGAGCCATGGGATGTCGGGCCGGGGGGATACCAGGTCGGTCAGTTCCCTATACACTGGGCGGAATGGAACGGCAAGTACAGAGACTCGGTCAGGCATTACTGGACAAGGACGCCCAACAACCTTGGTGAATTCGCCACCAGGTTCTCCGGTTCATCGGATCTCTACGCTGCAAACGGCAGGAAGCCGCACGCCAGCATAAACTACGTTACTTCCCATGACGGCTTCACCATCAACGATCTTGTCAGCTACAACCAGAAACATAATGAGGCGAACCTCGAGGGAAACAGGGACGGAATGGATGACAATATAAGCCATAACATGGGAGTTGAGGGTGAGACAGATGATCCTGAGATAAATACGCTCAGGCAGCGCCGAATCAGGAGCCTGCTGATTACGCTTCTGTCGTCGCACGGTGTTCCGATGCTTCTCGGCGGCGACGAGATCGGCAGGACTCAGGAAGGGAACAACAATGCCTACTGCCAGGACAATGAAACCAGCTGGTACAACTGGGATACGGGCGAGAAGGGGAGGAAGCTGCTGGAGTTCACGAGGAGGATGATTCGCATACGTATGAACTACCATGTCCTCAGGCGCAGGAATTTCTTCCAGGGAACTATCGTATCCGGCGGCGTCAAGGACATAGCCTGGTTTACACCCGATGGAAAAGAGATGAGTGAACAGGACTGGCACACTGAAAACAAGGCAATAGGCATACTACTCTCAGCCACAGGAATAGAGGAAATTGGCAACGGCGGTGAACCTGTTTCAGAAGAGGACCTGATGATCCTTCTCAACCCGGGGTCCGGCGCAGTGGAGTTCACAGTGCCGCAGTACTGGTACTCGCAGGAGATACTCATCGACTCTGAACCGGATAACCAGCCAAGGTATCCGATACAGATGGACTGGAAGAAGGTGACGGTCAATTCAAGCGGAGCAGCAATAATTCGTGGAAGACGAAAACACCAGAGTTGATACACATTTGCCGGGGAGAGCTGGCTCCATGTGTCCAAAACGCTCAAAAATACTGTTCGCCTTCCACTGTCCGGTTGCACTGAAATGGATATAGCAGCAGAACTCAGAGAAATTGTGCCGGACGGTGTTGTCACCGGGAGGGAGGGTCTGATACCATACACAAGGGACGCATCTCATTTTCAGGGTGCCATGCCTTCCGCTGTTGTGCTGCCGAGCACAACTGAACAGGTTTCAAACCTGCTGAAGTACTGCGGCCAGAAGGGTCTGGCCGTAGTCGCCCGCGGGGGCGGCACATCACTCACCGGCGCCTCGATAGCACGTGCGGATGCAGTAGTGCTCAGCCTGCTGCGCATGGACAGGATACTTAGCGTCAGCGGCGAGGACAGTTGTGCTGAAGTGGAGGCGGGGGTCAGGATCGACGACCTCAATCTCAGGCTGTCCAAAACAGGCCATCTCTTTCCGCCAGATCCGGGCAGTTCACTGGCTGCAACAATTGGCGGCATAATAAATACAAATGCGGGCGGTCTGAGGTGTGTGCGGTACGGTACTACAAAGGACTGGATTCTCGGTGTTGAGGCAGTGCTGATGGACGGCACTGTGCTCAGGCTTGGCAACAGGACGCTGAAATCGAGGATCGGTTATGACCTCACCTCCCTCATAGTAGGGAGCGAGGGCACGCTCGCAGTTGTGACAAAGGCATTTGTAAAGATAGTCTCAAAGCCTGAATCGGTGGCAAGGCTGCTCGCTTACTTCAACGATATCGAATCGCTTGGCAGGGCGGTGGCTGCTGTCAGGGCATCCGGCATCGATCCGCTTATCGCCGAATACCTTGACAGGATGACAATGGACGCTGTTGAGTCCACCGGCACATTCAAATTCCACATCCATTCGCAGTATGTGCTGCTGCTGGACATAGACAGGGCGGAAGAATCGCTCGATAGGTATGTTTCTGCCGCAACCTTGACACTCAAGGGCTGCGGGGCGGTGGAAGTCGTCGCCACGAGGGACAGGGCTGAGATGGAGCGTCTCTACACTGCAAGAAAGGGTGCATATTCTTCACTCCTAAGGCTGAGGAAGACGGAGCACGATGCTGTTGTTATAGGAGACATAGTTGTCCCGCCGTCGACGCTGCCTTCTGTCTTCAGGCGTGTCGATGAGCTCGTAAAAGAGCACACAATAAGGGTTGCACTCTTCGGCCATATCGGGGATGGCAACATACACGCCAACATATTCGTGGACATGTCTGACAATGCGGAACGTGAGCGGGTTGAGCACTTTCATGAAGATCTCGCCCGCACTGCGCTCGAGAACGGCGGCAGTGTTTCGGCAGAGCACGGAATAGGCATGGAAAAGGTGAGTCTGCTGAGGATGGAATATTCCTACAGGCACTCTGAAAGGGCACTCGGACTTATGAAGGAACTGAAAAGTGTGTTCGACCCCAAGGGCCTCCTGAACCCAGGGAAGGTATTCGATTGACCGCCGCGGCACAGAGGCTGCACGAGGAGGCGGCCAGATGCATCAAGTGCGGTTTTTGCGAGGCGGTGTGCCCAACCCTCCCCTCGGCAGGATACCAGGCGTCAAAGGGCGCCAGGGGAAGAGTGCTGCTTGCGGATGAGATGCTGGAACGGATCGGCAGAGGTGAAAGCCTCTCCGGTCTGGGCGATTCATTCTACTCATGCCTTGATTGCTATGCCTGTTATGAGGTCTGTCCCGCCGGTGTCAATGCAGGGAAGGTATCCCATTATGCAAAGGAGATAATCGCCGAAAGCGATCAGGGTGTCCCGGATATGGCCAGGCTGATGGAGAAGAATATCATGCGCTTCGGTTCCCTGCTTCCGCTTGGAAAGAGGGCAGCATCATGGTCAAGGGGCCTGGAACTGCCTGCAACAGGTGACACTCTACTATACACGGGCCAGATGTACCAGCTTATGTCATTCAGCAGCGCTCTGACCGGCTTCCTGCGCAGGAGGGGCGAACTCGGAAAGAGGCTCATCGTGGGAAGCTCACTTAAATTCCCATGGCTCATGAAGCTGGCTGTGCTTCTCAACGACAGACAGATGTTCGATGAAATGAACAATTCACTGAGAAACATAGCATACCTGCTCAAGCTGGCAGGTATCAGGTTCTGCTACATGGGTGCGGACGAGCCGTATCCCGGCACACTGATGTTCGACCTGGGCTTCGAGGCGTCGAGCCGCGCTTACGCCACTGCTGTCACCGATGAATTCAGAAGGAGGGCCGTGCGACGAATCATAACAGTCGATCCGCACACGCATGATATTCTTGCGAACACTTATCCGTCACTTGTCCCTGGCTTCGACTTCGAAGTTGTCCACTACACCGAACTGCTGGGCAGCCTGAAATTCAGCAAGACAGGCAGACAAGTAACCTATCATGAGCCCTGTCATCTTTCAAGGCGGTTCGACAGTCTTTCAGCACCCTCGGATCTCCTTGGCAGGGCAGCCGATATTTCACTTCCGGACAGGCACGGCAGGAGGACTCACTGCTGCGGGGGGCCGGATGAATTACTGTTCCCTGAGATTTCCTCCGGAGTGACCGCCACCAGAACAGCACAGCTGGCTGAGGCAGGCAACAGTATGACGGTCACAGCCTGTCCAGTCTGTCTGCTGAACCTCAGGCACGGTGGTGAAGTCGCCGACATGTCGCAGCTGCTCGTCGAATCAGCTGCAAGATGAGCTGTGATTGCCTGTGCTCAGTCTCCCAACAAGTCGCGCGGTTCCATCGATTAAACTTATTAACGAGTATAAATTTCAAATCAGGGTGAACGCCATATGGCAGAAGATACACCGTCGGCCACTTTGCAGGAATATTACAAGCTGATCAATGCGGGCGGAAACCATTACGACATAGGGAGGAAGATGACAGATGCCTTTACTGAAAAACTGCATCGGCATTTCAGCTCCCCGGTTGATGCGACCAAGCTGGAGAATGCAACAAAATCAATGGAGGCTGTCTTCGCGATGCATCCTGTTCTCAGGGATGAGCTGCAGGGCATCGCCGAAGGGATATCAATAGAATTCGAATCAATGCTGGTGGAAATATTCGACTATGCCGCCAGACCGACCCGTTCAATGACGGTTGTTGCGAGAGAGGGTGATTCGGTTGTTGTCGGAAGGTCATTCTCTGCGAGCCCCGACACGTTTGTGCGCAACCTGCTGCGGCTAGATCCAAACGATTCATACGCCTCGCTCGGTAGAATGTCAGGCTATTTCGGCGGCACATGGGAGAGCATCGGGGTCTACGGCCAGTTCGTATGTGCCGATATACTTGCAGGCAACCAGCGTCCTAGACAGGGCGTGGCGGCATATATGGTTCCACGGATAGTTACCGAGTCGTCCAAAAGCATAGAGACCGCGATGGACAAGCTCGGCTCGGTCACACCGATGCACGATTCAGCGTATGTGGTGGCAGATGCAAAGCGGGCCTACGCTCTCACGTTCGAAAACGGGAAATCGATATCAAGGGAAATCACCTCATTCCCATTTGTAATGGTGGATGGCAGGGAGGTTGGCCATGCAGGCGCCCTCGAAGGGACGGAAGACATGAAGTCTCTGATGTCCGACCACAAGAAGGGCGGATGTGTCCACACTGCTGACACAGAGACACTCTATGCAATGATCGTGGACATGGGCTCCGAACTGATAGAGTACACCAACGGCGCACCTTGTTCGGCACCCTACTCATCAGTAGACTGGCCGGGCGGGTACGGATAGGGAATAGTTCATCTACTAATGAGTGTAATAAACGGCAACAGGTGTATCATCTGCGCATACTTATCTACACAGGAAAGGGCGGTGTGGGGAAGACCTCGGTTTCTGTTGCGACTGCAATGAAGTGCGCTGAATTGGGAAAGCGGACCATCATCATGAGCACCGATTCTGCCCACAGCCTGTCGGACAGCATAGAGGTTCCAATAGGAAATACAATAACTAAAATTGCAAAGAATCTTGACGGCCTGGAGATAGACATACTGAAGGAGCTAGAGGACAACTGGAATGAGATCAGGACATATGTTTTCAGTGTGTTTGCATCTCAGGGTATGGATGAGATATCGGCCAAGGAAATGGCCATCTTTCCTGGCATGGAGTTTATCGCCGCCCTGTTCTACCTTGACAGGTTTAGCAAGAACAACGAATACGATCTTGTTGTCATAGACACAGCGCCGACTGCAGACACGCTGCGACTTCTGAGTTTCCCGGATGTCGCAGACTGGTACTTCCAGAGATTCTATGGCGTGCTCAAGAGTTTCGTAAAGGTTGCACGGGCAACTGTCGGGCACGTCCTCTCATTTCCTCTGCCGACAAACGAGGCTATGCAGGAATTCGAACGTTTCAACCTCAGAATCAAGGAAGTCAGGGAAATGCTCATCAACCCTGAAATTACATCTGTCAGGCTTGTCACCAATCCGGAGAAGATGGTCATAAACGAGACTATGCGGGCCTATACCTACCTCTCACTCTACAACCTGACAGTGGAAGCGCTGGTGATCAACAGGGTGTACGATATCAATTCGAAGAACGCCGATCCCAAGAAACTCAGGGAACAGGAGCAGTATATGGGGCTGATAGATGAGATATTCCAGCCGTTAAAGACCTTCTACGCGCACCAGTACACACTCGAAGTTGTTGGAAGCGAAGCTGTAAAGAGACTCGCAAGCGAACTCTTCGGCGATACCGATCCATCCACAGTTTATTCACGTGAAAACCCGATGAAGATAATCTCCAGATCAGGCTCAACAACTATAAGACTGAAGGTGCCGTTTGCAACGACAGACCAGCTAGAATTATATACAAAAAGGGACGCTATCATCGTCGACGTCGGCCAGTACAGGAGGACGATTGCCCTGCCGCTTGGACTTTATGGCAGGGAGATTTCGTCCGCCGAAATATCTGACGGCGTGCTGTCAGTCAGGTTCAGGGAGGAGATGTATGCCGCAAAGAAAAGAAAACGCAGTGAGCAGCGAGGTAACGACAAAGGAAATAGTTGAGCACGCCTACAACGCGGGTGCAAGCGCACTCATGGCTTTCAGGACACTGGCGCCAAAGGTGCCTGTCAACTCAAGGGCAATGCGCGAGTTCAGGAATGTGCAGAAGGAACTTCTGCTGACTGCGAGGTCGATAATCGACAGCCAGATAAGCTTCCTGGAACGCATGGAACAGGTCTCAGGTGCCGTACAGAAGAAGGAAAAACTGAAAAAGGTGCCGGTGAAGCAGAAGGGCGACTGATCAGCCCTGCTTCACAACTGCTGCAATCTTTTCCATCTTCCTGGCGACATGAT
>JAJYOM010000097.1 GCA_021796175.1 Thermoplasmata archaeon | reverse complement strand
GCTATAATGCAGTCCAGACTCTGCTCAGGTCACTCAGCTACACCAACGAACTGGGGATCGCGTTTGTTGAAACGTGGAACGTTCAGCGGCCGGAAACTTACTTCGTGAATGCGACCTACCTCGGTCTCATCGCCACTGCATACATCAATGTAACTCCACGATACAGCATACAATCGACGAATGCGCTTGCAGCCACATTTTCCAGAGAGTTCGGTACACAGGCCGGATATGTCGGCAACGGAGCCCAGAGCACAATAATCGGACCAATGGCAATTGGTCAGGTTAGCTACCTGCTTCCTGTGAGG
Organism: Thermoplasmata archaeon; assembly: GCA_021796175.1. Lineage (GTDB taxonomy): Archaea > Thermoplasmatota > Thermoplasmata > Sysuiplasmatales > Sysuiplasmataceae > JAJZXY01. Next base: position 5,795 of record JAJYOM010000097.1, on the reverse strand, counting down.
GTGACAGACTGGAGAGGCATTCCAATGAAGGGCATATCAGTTGATGTGGCAACGGTGAACACTGCCATCTCCCCATTCTACGTTCAGCCGGTGAATGGAACTCAGACGATTACCAACGCAACCGGCATAGCACTGATTTCCATCAACCAGCAGCTTACGCTGGATTCGATGCAGTCAGGCGTCAGCGGTTTGTTGCTCATACAGGCGTTCAACAGCAGCTATAATGCAGTCCAGACTCTGCTCACCAATGGCAATTCGGAGATAGGATTGCCGTTGGCGACAAATGACAGCCTGGCCGTGCTTGAGCTCATGAAGCCGGTCTACGGTGAGGCGGAAACGCTTATGCAGGTAGGCGGCCAGATGAGGGCCACAAGTTACATAGGCACTGAGAACACATCGGCTTCATTCTACATCAAGGATCCTGTCTACACCGGGTTGACAAATTACAACAATATCACTTCCATCAGGTACAGGGTTGACAGACTGGGCTACACCGCCGTGCCCTTGCCCGCTGTGGGCCAGAGCAGCTTCGTCTGGACATTCGGACTCCCTTCCCTTCAACTGGGTGGACACACAATGTTTATCGAGTTCAACGACAGTGAAGGCTTCACCTACACGCTCAACTTCACCTTCTACGTTATTGGGAAGGGTGCCAATCCTCCGCCAGCAGTTGCATTTACCTCCCCGTCAGACGGCGCATATGTTACCGGCAAAACGACGGTGGACTTCAGCACACAGGAAAGCGGTTACCTGCTTTCGGAGACACTGACACTGGGCCAGATCACCTACAATGCACTTGGCCTTGACAATATCACTTTCAACGCCTCTTCATTCAGCTATGGCCCTCTGAAAATTGAGCTGAGAGCCACCAACTTCAACGGGATGACCTCGACCGCGTCGACGATGCTGCATATAACTCCGCAGCAGATACCGACGGCAGCGATTACCTCTCCGTCAGATTTCGCTGTGCTGGGCGGGGCGGCAAACCTGACAGTCGGCCTATCCTACTCAGGGAGCTACATCACCGGTGAATTACTTGCCGTGAGCGGACCGGTTTCGGATAAGACATATAACACTACCGGTTCAAACAGCGTTATTCTGGCCGGACTTTCGAGGGGAGTCTACACACTGACCTATACTGTCTACAGTGCCGACGGTCACCAGGCGACTTCGTCGATCCTTTTCACAGTTCTTTCGACAGCGGCGATACCGCGGAGTCAGGGCAGCACATACATTTCCTACCTGGCATACGCGCTGATTGGACTTACACTTGTTGCGGGGGTGGCGGCCGGCATCCTGATTGACAAATTCCTTACAAGAAAGAGGCTGTAACGGCAAAGTGAGCTCTGACGAAAAGTATAATTCGGAATCATGCGTCGCTGTGAGTGCGGAGACCGGATGACAGAAATGGAGACCAATGGCTGCGTTTTCCCGGAAGAACTTCACTATACTGCCGACATGAACCTGTGGGTCAGGAAACTGGAAAAGCAGGGTTCGTGGAGAATAGGGATGACCCAGGCTCTTCTATGGACAGCGGGGAAGCCGATCAGGATATTGCTGAAGTCAACAGGCACTGTTGTGGAAGAGGGAAAGAGCATAGGCAGCATAGAAAGCGGCAGGTTCTTCGATACGATGAGGGTACCATTCAGATGCACTGTTGCCGGGACGAATGAGCTGGAGGGAAGGAGGATAACACCCTCGTCCATCTACAGGGAGCACTGGCTTGCAACACTGAGTGTGGAAGATGATGGCGACGTTCTCTCTTCCACAATAACGGGGAGCGTGGCAGGGAAAGCAGCTGCCGAGAAGGTCAGGGCACTTCGCCTCAGGTGTTTTTCTGAACTGCCGGATACGGAGATGGTTGAGATCGGAACTGAATGCAGTGCTGTCCTGGCACGCCTGAATCAGCTGATGGAAAACAGGGAAAAAGGATTTACTGTGCACCTTGTCACAGACGATGTCACATCACCGATTGAAATGGTGCGCTGGTCGGATGAAACACGCAACAGGCTGGTTGAGACAAGGAAGGTCGACAGCATATATCACTTCCTTGTTGTGAAGGAATAGACTACTTCTCGATGGGATTCCTTATTCCGTTACCCCATTCACTCCATGAGCCGTCGTAGTTTACCACATTCTTGAATCCGAGAAGATGGGTGAGGACGAACCAGGTGTGCGAAGATCGCTCGCCTATCCTGCAGTAAGTCACTATCTTCTTGTCTGAAGTGATGCCCTTCGACTCGTACAGTTTCCTTAGCTCCTCGGCGCTCTTGAAGGTGCCGTCATCATTTACCGCCTGACCCCACGGAATGTTGACAGCACCGGGTATGTGACCGCCCCTCTGTGCGCCCTCATTGGGATATTCCGGCGGTGCAAGTATCTGGCCGGTGTACTCCGCGGGACTCCTGACGTCCACAAGTCCCCATTCACTCTTGCCCAGGACTCCCCGGACATCATCGATGAATGCCCTTATGCTCCTGTCCGGGTCCTTTGCAGTGAACTTGACAGGCTGGTAGGAAGGCACCTCCTTCGTCACAGTGCGGTCCTCTGCTAGCCATTTTTTCCTGCCGCCGTTCATCAGCTTGATATGTTCAACATGGTAGTACAGCAGGTCCCAGAATGCATAGGCTGCAAACCAGTTGTTGAAATCGCCGTAAAGGACGATTGTGGTATCATTCCCTATGCCGGATCTGCCGAGCAGATGTTCCAGCTGCTGCCTGCTCAGCAGGTCCCTGGAGACCGGATCGTTCAGGTCCTTCTTCCAGTCGAAGAGCACTGCGCCGGGTACGTGGCCCTGATTGTAGTTTGGAACTGGATCATAGTCGACCTCAACGATGCGAACTGACTTGTTGTTCAGGTGCTCCGCAACCCATTCAGTACTCACGAGAGAGTCTTTCTTCGCGTATTCCAACTTATCACCTGCAGTTTGAATGCTGTGCCGCGATATTTGAAATTTTAGTAGTCGGGATTTGGATGTGCGGGCCGTGAACTGTTCCCTGCCCCTGGCGTAGAAATCAACGCGCCCCTGCAAACAAAAAGAGATAACTACCTGTTGATTCCTAGTTCCTGGAAAGTGTGAAACAAATGCCTGATGATCCGCACGTAATGCACTGTGCCTACTGCGAGCTCAGAATTGGATACAACCCGGATCCGTCGACCAGGGACGTACCACTGTTCTGCGATGATGACTGTTACGCCCATTTCAAGGAAAAGTACCCGGACAGGGTAAAGAACGGCTGGCCGTAGGTCTGCCGATACCGGATTTGCTGTGATCGGCGCCGCAAGCCTGTTTCCTTCGCAGGAGGCGCAGCAATTGTTTACATAGGAAGTTAGGAGTGTTGTCTGATGGATTTCAATCTGACCGAGGAGCAGAGGCTGATAGCGGCAACTGTCAGGGAATTTGCCGAGAAGGAAGTCAGGCCGATTGCCACCGACATAGAGGAGGAGATGCGCTTCCCGGTTGAGCTTCTCCCGCGGATGGCCGGACTGGGCCTGATGGGAATGCAGATGCCGGAGAAATACGGCGGCAGCAATCTTGACTCCGTCAGCTATGCGATTGCGATAGAGGAGCTGGCTCGAGTGAGTGCTTCCGTTGCAATTATCATGTCAGTTCACAATTCGCTTGTTCTTCACCCTCTTGTCACTTTCGGGACAGATAAACAGAGGGAGAAGTACATACCTGACATGTCCGCCGGGAGGAAGCTCGGTGCATACTGTATAACTGAGGCGACGGCGGGTTCCGACGTTTCAAATGAATCTTCCCTTGGCGTCAGGGATAGGGACGAGTATGTTCTCAACGGTGAGAAACTTTTCATAACCAACGGCGACAAGGCGGACGTCTTCTTCGTCATGATCAGGACAGCTCCTGGAAAGAAGAGCCGCAGCCTGAGTGCATTCATTGTGGAGAGAGGCACGCAGGGCTTCAACATTTCAGAGCCGCTGAGGAAGATGGGTCTGAACGCATCCGGAACTGTGTCAATAAGGCTGCAGGACTGCCGTGTTCCAGTTGAAAATATGCTTGGAAGTGAGGGGGACGGCATGAAGATAGCACTGTCAACACTGGATGGTGGCAGAATTGGCGTCGGCGCGCAGAGCCTCGGCATAGCGCAGGGTGCATTTGAGGCAGCGCTCGACTATTCCAGGCAGAGGGAGCAGTTCGGAAAGAAGATATCGGATTTCCAGGGCATCCAGTGGATGCTCGCCGACATGGCCATGAACGTGGATGCTTCAAGGCTCCTGCTTTACAGGGCTGCCTCCATGCGCGACCAGGGAAAGGACTATTCACTAGCAGCATCAATGGCGAAGCTTTTCGCTTCCGAAACAGCCAACATGGTGGCGGACAAGGCGGTGCAGATACACGGCGGCATAGGTTACATAAGGGGCACACCCGTGGAGCGCTACTACAGGGATGCACGCATTACGCGCATCTACGAGGGAACAAGCGAAATACAGCGCCTGGTGATTTCAAGGAAACTACTTCGATGAATGCCTGTACTTGGCCAGCACTTCATCCAGTATTTCTACCGCTGTATCTATCTGCATCCGTGTCACATTAAGCGACGGAATCAGCCTTATGCCGGACTTGCCGCAGCCCAGGAGTATCAGACCCCTCCTGTGTGCTTCCGAAAGCACCTCATCCCTTTCCTTCGACGCGTACTCCTTCGTCTTTCTGTCCTTTACGAACTCAACAGCGAGCATCAGGCCGAGGCCGCGCACATCTCCTATTAGCTCGTGCCTGCCCTGAAGCTCAATGAGTCTTTGCCTGAAGTATTCACCCATTCTCGCCGAATTCCCAACCAGATTCTCCTCTTCAATAACATCCAGCGTGGCAAGAGAGGCTGCACAGCCGACAAGATTGCCGCCAAATGTATTTGAATGCGCACCCTCAACGCCGAAATCAATATCCTTCCTGAAGACTGTCGCAGAGATCGGTATGCCGGAGCCAAGCGATTTTGATGTTGTGAGTATGTCCGGGTCTATTCCCCAGTGCTGTATGCCCCACATCTTGCCCGTTCTGCCGAGTCCGGCCTGGACCTCGTCATCAGCGAAGAGTATGCCATGTTTTCTGAGTGTCCTGTGCAGCGTGGGATAGAATTCCTTCGGGGGCACGATGTAACCGCCTTCCCCCTGTACGGGCTCCCCAAAGAGCACCGCCACCTCATCGGGAGGGACAAAAGAACTGAAATATGTTTCTTCGAGCGTCTTTGCGCACCAGAGATCGCATGACGGGTATTCAAGATGGTAGGGGCATCTGTAGCAGTTTGCAAACGGTATGTGTGTCACACCGTCCACTGCCGGGAAGAACCTCTCCTTCTGGACAGGCTTGCTGGCAGTGAGGGAAAGGGCACCCATCGTCCTGCCGTGGAATGCACCAATGAAGGCTATCATTCTCTTCCTCTGAGTTGACCATCTTGCCACCTTTATTGCAGCCTCTATCGCCTCCGCGCCGCTGTTACCATAGAAGACCTTCTTCTCGAATGAGCCTGGTGTTATCTCCGAAAGCCTCTGTGCGAGCGATGCCTGTATATCATAATAGAAATCTGTTCCGGCGAAATGCATTAGCTCCCCGGACTGCTTCCTGACTGCCTCCACGACCTTTGGATGGCAATGGCCCACATTGAGCACACTGATGCCGCTCGAGAAATCCAGAAGGAGATTCCCGTCGACATCCTCGACGACGAGACCGTGTGCCCTCTTCGCAACAACGGGCAGGCTCTTCGTGGTGGTGGCTACATATCTTTCGTCTTTTGCAATTATCTCCTGGGCCGAAGGTCCAGGGGGATCCATCCTGATAC
>JAJYOM010000096.1 GCA_021796175.1 Thermoplasmata archaeon | reverse complement strand
CAAGGGTGGGGTTGTTCGCCCATTAAAAGGGATCGTGAGCTGGGTTTAGACCGTCGTGAGACAGGTTTGATGCTTTTTGGTGGAAGTGCACTGGTGCCTGACGAGAAGGTCCCTTAAGTACGAGAGGAACGGGGGACCGCCGCCTCTAGTTTACCAGTTGTCCGACAGGGCATTGCTGGGCAGCCACGCGGTAGTGGATAAGAGCTGAAAGCATCTAAGCTCGAAGCCACCTTGAAAAAGAGGCACTTTTCAACGCTCGTAGAAGACGAGTTTGATAGAACTGGGGTGTAAGTACCGAGGTCTTCCGAGGTATTCAGCCCGCAGTCACTAATGTTGTAACCACATCAGTGCTAGAAGTTTTGCAGCAACGGCTTGCCGTTACACAGAATGCTTATGACGAAATGTTTTTTCAACTGTCGTCCTGCTACAGCGGAGCCTGTCGTGTGTGGACGTATTCAGGCACCTATGCTTTCCTTCCCGGATTTGGTTATCATTATGGTGAAGTCGTCGGGACCTGTTTCTTCTACTTCCGCGAGGCCGTTGCTTACAAGTGCGGTCACATGCCTTTTGAGATCGCCGTAAGCTATGCCCTTCACCGTCTTGCCGAGCTCAAACATCAGCTCGTCCTTCGTGATGCCTGCAACTCCCCTCTTTGAAATTGTGTTGAGTATGTCTATGTCAAACGCTGATAATTTCATATGAGGACCTTTCCGGGCGGATTCCCTATCCCACATTGACCTAAAAACCTATGTTTTCTGTTTTCGATTCATGCAGGCCGCATCCTCCAGCTGGACAAACAGAATATACCCACTTGTCAATGGAGGTTATGATGAAGCCTGAGCCTTCCCAAAAACCCTTCGCTTTCGGGTGCGACGTTGGTGCAACCAAGATAGCGCTCACGCTGGGCCTGGAACCAGGTGTGATAGCAGACAGACTGGTCGATTCTACTGATCGGGTGAAGGGACCCGAAGCACTCATCAAATCGCTTGTTTCAATGATCCGCATGATGACTGAGAAGAACAAACTGTCAATGAAAAACTGCCTTGGGCTCGGCGTCGGATTTGCCGGACCGGTTAATGGAAAAATGGGCATGGTGATCAAAGGCGCAAACATACCCGGCTGGGAGAACTATCCTCTCAGGGAGAAACTCCAGGATGCACTGTCGCTCCCGGTGTGCGTTGGCAATGATGCAAATGTAGGCGCACTGGGGGAATACAGGTATGGAGGCATGGCTCGCCGTGGCGATATGCTGTATATCACTATCAGCAGCGGCATAGGTGCCGGAATTGTACTGGATGGCAAACTGTACGAGGGCACAAATTTCACAGCTGGAGAAATCGGCCACGTGACTATTATGGACAATGGCGCCAGGTGCGGATGCGGCAAGACGGGCTGTCTCGAGACAGTTGCTTCCGGTCTGGGAATAGAGAGAATTGCAAACGAACGGATGTCCGGGGAGGAAACATCTCTCCGCGGCAGGGCGGCCGAAACCGGCGGCAGAGTCAGCTGTGCGACTGTCTTCCAGGAGGCAAGGAGCGGGGATATACTTTCTACAGAAATTGTTGAGAATGCCTGCCGTTATCTTGGACGGGCCATTGCCGCCGCCGTCATGCTCATGGGCTTCTCAACAATTGTACTCGGCGGCGGGCTGACAAAGGAGGGGGAATTTCTCAGAAAGAAAGTTGATTTCTATACCCGCAGGCAACTTTCCATGATACCAGACGAGATGGTGGGAATACACATCTCAAGAATGCCGGAATCTGTCGTGGACATTGGAGCACTCGACATGATATTCGAATCTGCCGCAAGGCGGAATGCAGGTGGCGAAACCGGGAAGCAGCGCCTACCCTGAACCGTCCGCGCCGCCCACCCCTTCATGGCCGGCTTCTGCTCTTTCGACAAAGCCAAGTTCTTTTGCCCTTCTCACAGAGAGAATGTATGAAATCACGCCGACAATCCCGACACTCACCACAACGAGGAGGAACCCTATTCCAAGGGTATCCAGGTTGTGTACCTTCAGGCCGGTACTGATGCCGTAGTCCATCAGAGCAGGGAAATAGAGTATTGCGGCGCCGCCTATAGCGAACGCAATTCCACCGTAAAGCAGAACCGAAGTCGAAATAGCCCTGGAAACGTATGCCACTCCCTTGCTGTTCAGTCTGCCGGCACCCCTGACCATCCTGCCGAAGAACATTCCGAAGATAATCTGCATCAACATAGTTCCCAGGCCGAACAGAAGTCCGGGAAGGAATGCAATCCAGGGGCTGGGCATTGCCGGCACCAGGATTGTGTACATTATCAGTGCGAATGCGCCGAAACCGAAACCTGCTATAACACCATGCAGAAGCGCGAGCTTCGAGGGCACAGGTCCGCCCCCTGCAATGCCGTCCATGCTGAGTGAAGGATCGGCGGTGTGCTCCAGTTCCTCCTTCTGCTGCTGGCTGTGATGACCGTGTATACCAAAAAGTGTGCCCAGCTTTTCCTCAAGGTAGTGCCAGTGGAAGTACTGCTTTTTCCTGAGGAAATACAGACCTGCTGCCGCCATAGCAATTCCGACTGCTATGTAAGTCAGGCCGAATGCAAGCGCCGTTGTGAATATCCCTACTAGCGCGAAATAGGCAAGTTCAGCCAGAATTGACCGCTGAATGGTGAAGCCGAGAGAGAACATCAATCCAGCCTTTGCCCCTCCCTTTGAGCTGTATGAACCAACCGAGTATGCAAAGGTTATCGGCCATGTGTGCTCGTCCGGTGTAATTCCATGAATTACGCCGAGCAGGAAGGAAACCACTAGGACGTAGGCAAGAGCCATATCCGCTGAAGGCGCCCAGAGATTTATCGGAATCATGTCGCACCCTTCCCGCTACTGGACTTTATCGGCCTGCCATGCGGGCAGACTTCAGGATTCCCTATCTTCTGCAGCACTGCCTCCACGGTTCCCCTGTCAAGGAAATAGTCAAAGCTTCCTGTTTCGCGGCAGGCATCCTCCACTGGTATGCCGCTCTGGACGAAGAGTGATTCGAACACCCTGTGATTCAGTATTATCCTGTCACATTCCCTCTGGCCCTGTGCAGTCAGCTTCACCATCCCGTTCCTTGATTTTACAAGGCCCTTTCCTTCCAGCCTTCCCACAATCTCGAGTGAAGAGGGTGGTTTGACACCCATCAGTCTTGCAATTTCACACAGCCTGATCGGGAACTGCCTGCTGCTGTTCTGCCTGACCGTGATAAGACAGTCCCTCTCCTTCCTCGTGACGCCGCTTTTCCTTTCAATGCTCTTTTCATCGTTCATTAGGTAATACCTAATAATATTAGCATGACTATTTAGCTGTTATGCCGTTCCATGACGGCAGTCAGGTTTATCCACTGAGAAAGAGGCGCGCGCTGGATGGTGCAATTGATTAGGTTTAAAAAGTATCATGAGATACTCTGTTACACGTCACGAATTGTGGCGGGGATATGATTCTGGATGAATCCTGAAAAAAACTCTCTCACCAGCAAGATGGAAGTCGAAATAGACCTGTTGAAGAGGCACGTCGCAGTCCTGAAAGCCATCATAGGCAGCCAGCCAATCGGCATACTGAAACTTTCCGAACTCCTGAGTTATCCTCAGCACAAAGTGAGGTATTCGCTGAGAATACTCGAACAGGAGGGGCTCATCGTCCCTTCCCCGAATGGTGCTGTGACTACCGATGAAATCAAGCCCTTTCTCGAGCATCTGAAGAATGTCCTCATGGAAATGAGCGAAACTGTCAACCAGCTCAAGGCGGCTGTCGGCGAATAATGCCGCTACGCGAATACTGTGTTACGAAGATTTTAATTACCTCTAGCATTTGATAAATGTGGTTCAGGCCGTTGTAGCTCAGCTGGCAGAGCGTGTGGCTGTTAGGCATTCGCAGTTACCATAAGGTCGACGGTTCAAATCCGTCCAACGGCGCTCATTTACTGTATGAGTTCAAGCTCCCTTTCGAGTATCGCTATCTCCTGCTTGGCCAGCGTTTCCTTTCCGACTGAGATAATGAGGACAGAGTTGCGTTCAGACATTTCATCCACCATCCGCCTGAGCAGCCTCACAGTTCCCTCGAAGTTGGTGTTGCTTACCACATACTGGAGATCGTCAATGTTCACAATGGCGTTCCCGCTTCCCCTGGAAGCCGACTCCATGAACCCCTTGATTTCATACTCTATTTTCTCCAGCGAAGGCTGAAGCGTAATCTCCCTGTCGCTCTCCCTGTCCGTAAGCCAGACTACCCTGGCCTTCTCGAGGCCCGGGAACTTCGCCCTCAACCTTGAAGGGTTCACCCTGGAAATGTCAAGGGCTGTCCAGTTCTCCTGCAGTTTTTCCTGGACAAGGGTATGGCACATGCTGGCCCTGTCTTCCTCGATAATGTAACCGTGACCCGGGCGCAATTCAATTCTTCCCCTGCTCTCCTTCCTCTGTTCCAGCTGATTCGTGCGCAGTATCCTCTTCGCGCTTTCAACAGTCGGAGGCAGTTTCATCAGCGTGCTGTAGGCTATCACCCTGTTCAGCGAGCCTGTCAGTTCCCTTATGTTGTCATCTACTGTTTCCGCTATGTATTTCAGCACAGTCTGGGGCATCTGGTACTTCTCCTCCCTGACCTTCATCTCAAGTATCTTCATGCGCATATCTGGATCCGGGGGCCGCATGTCAACCATCAGGCCCGACTCGAATCTGGACGTGAGCTGCATGTCAAGCCCCCTGACATCCTTCGGCGGCCTGTCGCCTGAAACGAGCACATTCTTTCCCTCACTCAGCATGCTGTTGACCAGGGCCAGCAGCTGATTCTGTGCCTCTTCCTTGCCTGCGATGAGCTGAATGTCATCCAGGAGCAGCACGTCAAGCTTCCTCAGCGATGCGATGTAGCCGTCTGCCTTCTCCCTCTTTGACCCTGACAGTTCATCCACAAACCTGTCAGTTCCGAGGTAGAGGACGGAAGTGTTCTTCCTCTCCGACCTCAGGTGGTTTCCCACAGCATTGAGCAGGTGCGTCTTCCCCAGTCCGGGTGCGGAATAGACATAGAGCGGGTTGTACTGGTCAGGGCTTGCATTGGCTATCGATACGCATGCGGCGTAGGCAAACTTGTTGCTCGCGCCGACGACAAAATTGCCGAAATTCATTGATGGATTGAGTCCCGGCCCCGGCCCTGTTTCCTGACCGATCACGAAGCCGCATATGTCGCAGACAGTGAGGGTCATCTTCGCACCACAGTTGGGACACCTGCCATCAGGCGGCCTCATCCTGTCGGATCCGAAGACAACACTGAAAACATCATCATAATCGCTTGCCGTCTGCGTGATTGCAACCAGCTGCCCCGGCTGCTGGCTGTGTTTCCTGCTTTCGACCTTTCTCTTAAGAAGCCCGACGCCCAGCTCCAGCTCTGCGACTTTCCGAGGATCCTTCACAATGGATGAAAGCCTGGCGTAATCCTGGTCGAAACCCTTTCCCTGCAGTCCATCGAGAGCATTCTCCAGGTTTTTCAGCCTCTTTATCTTCGCATCATACTCCATGTATGTGCGCAATGCAGTCTGCTCGCCGGCAGCGAATTTGTCTATCAAATCATCTACGCTGTATCCCTCATCTCTCCATGCCCTGACCTGTGCGACTGCAGGATCCTCTGTATCCTCTTTCTGCAACTTTTTCATCTTCTTCTGCGCGAAGCCTGACTGCATGCTTTCAGTTGCCTGACTTCCGCCGTTATCCTCCCCGTCGGTGCCCAGGCTGTAGACCTTCACCTTTGCAGACTGATTCAGCGCCTCCTTCCAGACCCTTTTCAGCGCCTCTCTGCCGCTCTTTGAATGCCAGGACCCGTCCTTCGGATTTTCCTTGTAAAGCGCCTCTACAATCTCTCCATTCCTGAAGGAAATATATCCCCTGAATGCTCCCTCGTCCCCGTCACATTCCAGGACAATAATTGCAGACTGACCCCCATCCTTCATCTCCCTGGCAAGCTCCTTCATTACCTCTGCACCGCCAGAGAGCAACCTGATTGATTTGTTCCGGGGCGGCTTCCCTTCGGACATCATTGAATCATCAGTTCAAGGAAAGTGATATTAAAAATCACATCCCCTTGATTATGGCGGTTGATAATTTAGTGATATCCAGCATTTCTTATTGAGGGTGAGGTAACGACTGCAAAGACAGCGATGAGGATC
>JAJYOM010000095.1 GCA_021796175.1 Thermoplasmata archaeon | reverse complement strand
CCCTGACATAGTATTTCACGAGCCTTCAAAGCTGGAGGAAAGAATCAGGCTGGCAGCCGATGTGCTCAATGAAGAGCGCAGAGTCAGGGTGATAAGCCATTATGATTCGGACGGCATAAGTGCGGCGGCCGTGCTCTGCGGCATGCTGAAAAACAGCTCGAAGGCATTTCATACCACAATGTCAAGAAATCTTGACCGGCGCCTGATTGAAAAGATCAAATCTGAGAAGAACAGCCTGGTAATATTCTCAGACATGGGCAGTGGTCAGCTTGACCTGATAGCAGAACTGGAAACCAAGGCAATCGTGCTGGACCATCACAAGGTTACGGAGGATTCTGACAGTATAGTGCACATCAATCCGTCGATGTGGGGTTTCAACGGCACTACCGATGTCAGCGGAGCGACAACAGCATTCCTTCTCGCACAGTACGTGAACGACGCGAACTGGGAATATTCCGTCTGTGCCCTTGCAGGAGCTTACGGCGACATGCAGCACCTTGGCGGTTACAGGGAACTCAATCTGCAGATACTTCGGAAAGCAATCGAAAAGGGTCTGGTAGAGGAGCGGACTTCACTGTCCCTCCAGGGAGAGGACCTGTTTGATGCAGTTGTCCGTTCTGCGGAGCCGTTTTTCAGAGGCTATTCCGGGAGGAGTGAGGCTGTAACGGCACTTTGCACTCGCATCTCAGTCGATCCTGAGCTGAAGTTCGTCGAATATGCCGACAGTGACACAAAAAAGATTGCCTCTGTTCTGATGCTCATGCTTGCGTCGAACGGGTGCGACTACGAGAATATTGCCCAGCTGATATCGCCGCAGCATCTCGGCAGAACGGGCATTACAGTTTCGGAGATGTCGAGCCTTGCCAATGCCTGCGGCAGAAGCGAAAGATACTCTGTTGGCCTGGCGATGGAACTCGGCGACGCAACTGCGACTTCGGAGGCAAGAAAACTCAGGAGCGAGTACAGCGTGCGTGTCCTTGAAAGACTTATTCCACTGGAGGAAGGCATCGAACAGATGAAGCATATACAGTTTTTCGGCTGCGATGACGGCTCCCTTGCAGGCGCACTCTGTGGACTTTACATGGCATTCATAGGTGAGAAGAGCAAGCCGACGATTGCTTATTCCCTGTCTGGTGACAGTTACAAGATAAGCGCCAGGGGCACCAGGGCTCTGGTAAGCAAAGGGCTCGATCTTGCTGCCGGGTTGTCTGCAGCTGCAAAAGCGGCAGGAGGAGTTGGCGGCGGCCACGTCATAGCTTCCGGCGCAACTGTGCCTAAGGAGGGCCTCAGAGCTTTCCTTGATGAGCTTGACGAAATAACGGGCAGCCAACTCGTCTCATGAACATTATCTCCAGGTGATGTCCACAAGATCTGTCCTGTATCTCTGATTCACCTTAGTATTCTGCAATTCCATCCTCTGGCCGGATCCGTACGCGAGAAGACCGTTCCATGCTATCATGACACCGTTGTCTACAAGATACTTGAACGGCGGCTCGTAAACAGTGGCACCCCTCTCCTTCGCCATTGAGCTGACCATATCGCTAAGCCTCCTGTTTCTTGCTACTCCGCCTGCAAGCACGACCTCATTCTTTTCAGCCTGCGCAAGCGCCCGCTCAGTTACTTCCGTGAGCATTGCGAATACAGTTTCCTGGAGGGAAAAGCACATGTCCTCAAGTGAACTGTCGCTCTCCAGCTGGTGTTTGGCTGCTGTCAGTATGCCTGAGAAAGCCACATCCATCCCCTTGACCGAGTATGGCAGATCGACAAGCCTGGTGCCTTTCTTTGCCAGTTCCTCTATTCTGGGACCTGCGTAGAAACCAAGCCCTGCCATTATGCCGAATTTGTCCAGCATGTTCCCGACACCTATGTCCATTGTTTCACCAAACACCCTGTACCTCCCCTTGGAGTATGCTATGACCTGCGTATTTCCCCCGGATGCGTAAAGCATGACCGGGTCCTTTGAATCATTGCCCAGCCTTCCTATCTCCACATGTGCGACACAGTGATTCACTCCCATCAGCGGTATGGACAGTGCGATGGAAAGCGCTCTTGCGGCAGTCGCGACTGTCCTGAGGCACGGGCCAAGACCTGGCCCCTGAGAGAATGCAACAAGATCGATGTCAGCGTAGCTGAGGCCTGCGTCTTTAACCGCCTTGTCCATCAAAGGGGTGACGAATTCAGCATGATGATTTGCCGCTTCACGGGGGTGTATTCCACCCTTTGTGGGGCGGTACATGTCACTCGCATCTGACAGGACTTTTCCTGTCGAATCCACAATTCCTATACCGACTGTATGCGCTGTTCCCTCAATGCCGAGACATATCACAGTCAGACTTAACGCGAGGTAATTAAAAACAGTTCACCAGGAGACCATGTGATTGCCCTGTATACACCTGGTCAACGTTTATATCTCCGCCACCGATGGTTATACAAATGGAGAAATCTGTAACAGGCTGTTCGGTATGCCGCTTCGCTCTCCCGCTCAATTCAGTTGACGGGAAGGATAGCGAAAGCGTGACGGGTATTGCAAAACAGATAAAGGCGATGGGTGGAGAACAGTCGTTTTCACCTCCCTTTTCAGGCGCTCTGGACCAGGAAATGGATTATGACGGCATATTCTCAATTGTCAGGAAGTCCGTCAGGACAGTCCTAAACAGGGAGCGCAGTGGCCTCGGCCTGATACTTTCTGACCTTCCGTCCGCCCTCGGTGCATTTTGGGAGGTCGGCGGCAACTATATAGTCCTTAACGAGAACCTTGTAGAAGTAATGAGGAGGATGGCCCATTCAACCCGTGAATTCAACTCATATGTATTCGTTGTGCTCGCCCATGAATATTTGCATTCGATTGGATACATTGATGAAGCGGAGGCCAGGAAGGTGACTGCCTTCGTGACACACCGTGCTCTCGGCCAGGATCATCCTGCGGCCGCTATGGCATCAGGTGACATGTGGCAGATGTTCCCTTTCCTCAGGTTCGCCGGTGAAGGCAGAGGCAGAAAGGCGAAGGTGGTCGGAAGCTTCGACAGTGAGTCTACAAGGTCTTACATCTGGTGAACAGTTTTTTTCTTTCGCGCAATGAAGAGAGATGTCAGATACTCCTTGATAATGCTTCCACCGAACCGGTTGTTGATAATGACTTCGATCTCGCTGAACAGCTCCTGTCTTACGCACTCATCCAGAGCACCATGACTGGAATAGGTGCTTAGAAGGTCAACATATGCAGAAGCGCTGTATTCAACTGAGAAACGGAACCATTTCCTCGCTGCACGTTCGAACATGCCAGAGATTTCCAGTTCACTTTCCCATCTCATTGTGTCGGCCGAAGGTCCGTTGTTCTCATATTCGGCTGCCCACTCCGGCACATTGTTCCTGTAGGCGTCCTGGAGTGCTCCGAACTGTTTCCTTGTCTTCCTTGTAATGATATGATTGCTCCAGAAAAGGCACAGATAACCGCCACTGCGCAGCAGTTCCGCCGATTTGCTGTAGGCAATTTCCCTGTCAATCCAGTGAAAAGACGTTCCTGCAAAAACAATATCGTAAGTCTCACCGCCTGATTCATAATCCTCAAAAGGCGTGTTCAGTACGCGCAAGTTCGGGTAATTCGCAAACTTCTTTCTGGCGAACTCTGCGAGATTCCTCCCCTTTTCCAGCGCCGTTATCTGGTAGCCGCGTTCGGCAAACCATCCGGTTGATTTCCCAGTTCCGCAGCCAATTTCCAGCAGCCTGTCGCCCGGACCCGCTCCTGTATGTTTCACAATCTCCACGAATAGCTTTGCAGGATAACCGGGCCTTATCCTGTCATAGAGTTCCGGATTCCGGTCGAACACCATGGGATCTCTTGTTAAGTGACGGTCACGCTCCACTGTGAATTCGCCTGCCTGATGTCTGATTTGGAATGCGTTTTCTCCCTGTCCATTTGGCTGCCGTATTGAAGGTTACTTATATACGATGCTATTAAGTTGTCAGCTGCTGAATACTCCATATTCCGGGCTCATGGTCTAGTGGTTATGACGTCGCCTTGACATCTCGTGCATAACACGGGTCGAAACGGCGGAGGTCTCCGGTTCAAATCCGGATGAGCCCATTCTTGAACCGGCAGTGCATTATGCGATACGTGTTGACATTTTCCAACGACGCCAGCAAGTAGAATATAGGGCATTTGCTCTCGCCAGTTCAATGCTCAGGATTGAATACATGGATGAAGCTGATTTTGCATCGTATCTGGAACAGAGCATCAGCAATTACGCCGAGGAGAAGGTCAAAGCAGGCACATGGCGGGACGACGGGGCTTTGGTAAAATCGAGGGAGACTTACGCTCGCCTTCTGCCGGAAGGGAATCACACAAAGGATCAGCATATTTTCAGCCTGACCGATACTGAAAAAAACAGGAAAGTCGGAGTGCTTTGGCTCGGAATTCCCGGGGAGGATGCAGACAGCGAGGGTGCGTTCCTTTTCGACCTGCTTGTTTATCCTGAATTCAGGCGGCTCGGCTACGGAATGCAGGCAATGAAAGCAGTCGAGGAAGTTGCCAGGCATCTAGGGCGGAACAGGATCTCACTGCACGTCTTCGGCCACAACAGACCTGCAATTGAACTCTACGAGAAATCGGGATACCTGGTCGAGGATATTGTAATGTACAAGGAGATTTGAACCGGTGCTTCCACCGGCCCATGCAACTGAACTCAGTGTCATCCCGTGGTGAAGCGGCGTGTCAGGAAAACGCGTGCCAGTGTGTCCGGTATACCCGGAGCGGATTTCACACGGGCCTTACAGTCATCCTGTATCACCGTATCGCCGAAAGTTAAATAGCCCGTATGGGGAATGTCAATCAAGGGCAGGTTGTAACATTGGCCGATCTTTCACCAATTGAGGAACTGGTCGTCAAGGTACTCGGGGATCTTGGCGCGACAACGGATACTGCAATACGAACTGCAGACGACATAACAAAGAAGTGCGGGAGGCCCAAGGGGCTTGTGTCTAATGCACTTGTTTCGCTGACACAGAAGGGCCTGATAAAGAGAGTTGCCAGGGAGAAAGCTGCAGGATACTTTCTGTTGAAGAAGTAGTCTGCCCGAGCCGCTTCGGCGCGGAAAACACAGAAATCAGCGTGAACGGGCTTCAGACAGATGCATCCTGTACCTGGATATGAAGTCGAACATGTCAGAGACTATCCCGTAGTCCGCATATCTGAAGATTGGCGCATCCCTGCTGTTATTGACAGCAACGACCTTCTTCGCGTACCTGATGCCGACGACATGATTGTCCCTCCCAGAGATTCCCAGGGCGAAATAAACATCCGGTGAAATGGAATATCCAGTCAGGCCTATCTGCTGCTGTCTGGGTAGGAGGCCGGCGTCAACGACTGGCCTTGTGCCGCCAACAGCCGCACCGAGCATTCTTGCCAGGTCCATCACTTCTCCCATTCTGATGCCGTCCTTGATCCCGCGGCCCAATCCCACCACCACCCTGGCACCAGCCATCTTCCCGAATGACTCCGGTCTTTTCCTCCAGGTCAGCGGCAATGACTGATTGAGCCCGGCAACATCAATCCTTGATTCCAGGAAGCTCCTGCCCGACGCATACTTCCTGAATATGCCTGGTCTGACTGTGGCCATCTGCGGCTTTGTCCTTGAAACAATCCTCGCTACGACACCCCCGCCAAATGCAGGTTTGTGCTGTATCAGCCTGCCCTCTGTGATCTCAAGGTCAACGCAGTCCGCTGTGAGCCCTAAGCCGAGCGTTGCAGCAATGCGGGCCGAAACTTCCCTGCCTTCGACTGTTGAAGGGAAAACAACTATCTCAGGCCCGCGTTCCCTTATGAGATCAGTCAGCACTCCGGCAAACAGCTTCATGTCTCTGCAGTCTATGAAAATGTACTCATGACAGGGCATGCCCTTCAGTTCAGAGGACTTTATGTTGCCGAACATACTCGCTCTCAGTTTTCCATCACGTGACAGCTGTGAAATCTTGGAAGCTATCTCAACCGATGTGTCACCGTCGCCGAGCGCCACGCCCCAAATCTCTCCCCTGCTCTCGCCCTCATAGGGCTCTATTGTCCGCTGCGGCTCATTTTCCGAGCGAGAATACAGTATGCTGTCTATCCTCCCGAAGGTTTCTTCATTAAGCTCAAGAAATTCCACATTTCTTCCGCTCTCCACCCTCACTGTGTCCATTACCTGTGTCGGTGAATCTGCCCCTTCCGCAGCCGATATTCT
>JAJYOM010000094.1 GCA_021796175.1 Thermoplasmata archaeon | reverse complement strand
GCCTCTGTACCATCCGGCGATGAAGAACGTGTCGCCTGTCAGGAAGGCGCTGCCTTTCAGGACTGTATTCAACATACTTGGCCCGTTGACAAACCCTGCACTTGTCAGCAGCCAGCTCATTGGTGTGTTTTCGGAATCGTACGTCGGGACGATTGCAGGCGCACTCTCAATGCTCGGCATCAGAAGGGCAATGGTGGCCCATGGAATGATAGGCCTGGATGAAATATCCCCCGAGGGGAAGACCGATATCGCAGAAGTGAAGAACGGGAGCATCGAGAGGTACACGCTCGACGCGTCAGAGTTTTCCGGCTTCGGTACGGGAAAGTGGTCTGCACCGCACGCCCACGGCCCGGAGGAAAGCGCGCTTTACTCCAGGCGTGTTCTCGGCAACGGTTCAGATGAGGGGGAGAGGAGCATAGTTTTACTGAATGCGGGCGCTGCACTTTATGTTGCAGGGAAGGCATCCACACTTGAAAAGGGGATGGAGGAGGCAGCGGACGCGATACAGAGCGGCAGGGCGATGGAAAAGCTCGACGAGTTCAGGCGCCTGAGCACCCCGGGGGGACATGGAAATGGATGAGCTCGACTACTTCATTGAGAATGCATTCTCGCTTGTAATGTCAGGCTATTACCGGACAAGGGAGGAGAGGAAGGGGCAGGTGACATCCATGACAGCTGCACTTCGCGGCGAGAGGGCGCCCGTGATAGCCGAATTCAAGCGCAGAACACCGTCCGTAAGGGAGCTGTCCTCAACTGCCCCTGTCATGGAAAGGCTGCAGGAATTCCGCGATGCGGGTGTCTGTGCCTTCTCCATCCTTACCGAACCGCACAGGTTTGACGGCTCGCTGGACAACCTGGCCGTGGCGGCCACCTTCGGCCTGCCTGTCCTGATGAAGGACTTCATAATTTCGACGGACCAGCTTGATGCCGCACACAGGCTCGGGGCAGACTGTGTCCTGCTCATACTGGAGATATTCAACAGGTCAAGGTACAACCTGGACGTACTGATGGAGGAGGCACATTCGCTTGGCCTTGAAGTCATACTCGAAGTCAACTCCACCGAACAGTACAGACAGGCGATGCAGACAGAGGCAGAGATAATAGGCATTAACAACAGGAACCTTTCTGACCTGACCCTTGAACAGCGGAGGACCGAACGCATACTGGGTTCCGAGCGAAAGGACAGGCCGGTGATCGGCATGAGCGGCATCAGGGGAGGGAGTGAAGTGGAGTCAATGATGCGGGCCGGTGCCGATGGCGTTCTGGTCGGAACATCTGTCATGGGTGACAACGATTCTGCGCTGCGTGAAATAACGGAGGCTGCAATTCTTGCCAGAAGTAAAAATATGCGGAAATAAGAGAAGAGAGGACATAGAATATGCACAGGGCGCGGACTACCTCGGTTTCATAATAAATATAAGCGGCTCGCCCAGGACACTCACCGTCGAACAGGCGAAGCCGCTGCTGAAGCAGGCATCCGGCCAGGCACAGACTGTTGCAGTGGTGAACACAACAGATGAAGATGTGCTCTCTGGAATGTGCTCCGCACTCGTGCCGGACTATGTGCAGATACAGGTCGATGCGCCCCCGTCGACAGTGCTTGATATAAAAGAGGTGCTCGGCGTCCAGGTGATAGCTCTCGTCTCCGCCGGTGACGGCGCACTGGAGAGGGCGAAGGCTCTGGCCGATGTGGCGGACATGATAATCATCGACTCTGTCGTCGACGGCAGGGCAGGCGGTACGGGAAAGACTCACGACTGGTCTATCAGCAGAAGCGTCAGGGATGCAATCTACCCTTCGGAGCTTGTCCTGGCAGGCGGCCTGAACTGCGGAAACGTACAGGAGGCAATCAGGACTGTCAGGCCGTCTGTGGTGGATGTGGCCAGCGGTGTTGAGGTCGACGGCGTGAAGTCGAAGGAGCTTGTATCCACATTCATCAGCACGGCGAAAGGGGTGCCTGATGACTAGAGGATGGTTCGGTGAATTCGGCGGCAGGTACGTGCCCGAAACACTCGTCCCTGCGCTGGAGGAGCTTGAGGACGCATACAACAGGTTCAGAAGGGATCCGGAGTTCAGGTCAAGGCTGAACTACTACAACACGCAGTTCGGCGGCAGGCCCACGCCGCTCTACCTGGCAGGGAGGCTCACTGAGCACGCTGGCGGTGCACGCATCTACCTGAAGAGGGAGGATCTCGTGCACGGCGGTGCACACAAGTTCAACAATGTGATGGGACAGGCGCTGCTTGCCAGCATGATGGGAAAGAAGAGAATCATTGCCGAGACCGGAGCAGGGCAGCATGGTGTTGCCGCTGCGATCGCCGGTGCTGCGCTTGGCCTCAGGACAGAGGTATACATGGGAAGAAAGGACACAGAGAGGCAGAGGCTGAACCTGATTCGAATGGAACTGCTCGGCGCAGAGGTGCACCCTGTGGATTCAGGCTCCAGGACACTCAAGGATGCGATAAACGAGGCCCTCAGGGACTGGGTTGCCAACGTGAGGGACACTTATTACCTCCTGGGAAGTGCGGTCGGCCCTCATCCATATCCGACAATTGTCCGCGAATTCCAGAGCATCATTGGAAAGGAGATCAGGTCGCAGATACTCAGGGCCGAGGGGAGGTTGCCTGATCTGGTTGTCGCCTGTGTCGGCGGCGGAAGCAACGCGATAGGCGCCTTCGCCCCATTCCTGAAGGATGCAGGCGTTGGCCTTCTCGGCGCTCAGGCCGGAGGACACGGCATTGCCACGGGGCACCATTCGGCTCCGCTTGTCGCTGGCGAACCCGGCGTTCTGCATGGTGCAAGGAGCATGCTGCTGCAGGACGAGGACGGCCAAATCAGGGAGACAACGAGCATATCCGCGGGCCTCGACTATCCCTCTGTGGGTCCGCAGCACTCCCACCTGCTCGGGACAGGCAGGGCAAGGTATGTCGCAGTCACTGACGAGCAGGCGATGCAGGCGTTCACACTGCTGAGCAGACTGGAAGGCATAATACCCGCGCTCGAGTCTGCTCATGCCGTCCACGCTGCAGTCGAGGAGGCCAGGGGCATGCCTCCCGATGCTGTTGTTGTCATAAACCTCAGCGGAAGGGGTGACAAGGACGTCGAGACTGCAGCTGCATACATGGAGGGAAAGAGATGAGACGCCTTTCGGAAGCCTTCAGCCGCGCCGCATCCGAGGGAAGGACTGCACTGATATCATACGTGATGGGCGGTGATCCTCATCCGGAAACGTTCCTTTCTTATGCGCGCTCCGTTGCGATGCATTCCGATATAGTTGAGGTAGGCATCCCGTTCTCAGACCCGATCGCAGACGGACCCTCGATACAGGCCGCCGGTGTCAGGTCGCTTGCATCGGGCACCAGGGTGAGACAGGTGCTCGACTGGTGCTCGTCACTCAGCATATCCGTGCCCGTTGTCGTCATGTGCTACTACAACACCGTGCACAGGATGGGAGAGCAGCCGTTTGTCTCGGAACTTGCAGGGTCCGGCGTCAGCGGACTGATTGTGCCTGATTTGCCGCTGGAGGAGGGAAGGGAACTGCGCCGCACCTGTGCAAGGAATGCAGTCGACAACATACTTCTCGCCTCCCCGGCTACGGGTGAACAGAGGGCACGCAGGATTGCATCCAGCACTGCCGGCTTCCTCTATGTCGTCAGCAGGTATGGAACGACAGGTGAGGGTAATTCGCTGCCGGAACAGGCAGTAGGGCTTGTCTCCACCTACAAGAAAATATCCGCGCTTCCCGTGGCAGTGGGATTCGGCATATCGACACCGGATCATGTTTCCCGGCTCGCCGAGTCCGGTGCAGACGGCGTAGTGATCGGCAGCGCCATTGTGTCGCGGATTGGCGCTGGCCAGAGCTTCGAACATGTGGGAACTTTCGTTTCGGCGCTCAGGCAGGCAACGGCAGGCAAACGGGCTGTCAGCTGATGTTTTCCAGCTCCCTCATCAGCACCGGCAGCTGCTCCACGCTGTGAAGCACTGCGTCTGCCCCGCTTCCTGCAAAATAATCGCCGAACTCAACCGGATCCAGCGAGTTGCCCGTAACACCTGCAAACAGCACATTCGCGCCACTTTCCTTCGCGCTGGCAACCATAAGGAGGTCCTCTCCAGAATCGCCGGAGTAGAGCATGCATGCAGCTCCCATCCTGTCCATCGCATGCAGAAGTCCTGCCCCTGACGGCTTCCTGTAAGTCAGTGCACCTGCCGAGCCGGACATTTCGAGATCGCCTATGAACACCGAGCTCTCAAGATCGAAGAAGTGCGCGATGTCGCCAAGTGTTGCCTCGACGTTCCTCCTCCAGCGCCCGTGATTATCGCCGGCTTCCTGCCGCCCGAGATTGACATCAGCTGCCTTATTGTCTCCGCGCTCACAAGCGGGCGCTCGCTGCTTGCCAGCCCTTCCGGCGTGCGGTCAGGCCACATTGATCCGTTTTCTCCTCTGCCAAGATAAAGCATCTGATAAATCGATGACAGCGGGCTGAGTGACGGAAGGTTCGGGTAGTTGAGGTAGCTCATGATCCTGCTGTACTCCCTGTCCATTCCGATTCCTGCATACAGCGACCTTGTGTATTCCTTCGCATTCTCGACGCCCTTCGATCCGGTAGACAGTGTGAACACATTCACCATTTCCGCCGCTCTTTCAAGCAGTTCGCCGGTGCAGACAGGATGTCCTTTCGATCCAAGCTCCGCATAAGCTGCCGAAATAAAGCAGACTATTGCGAATACACTGTCCCAGTCGTTGTTGTACTCGCCAGTCTGCCTGAGCTTTGTAAGGATGTGCCTCGAGGCAGAGCCCGGAGCAAGGCGCTTCCCGTGCATATTTTCCAGCAGCCTTTCCACTGTTTCGAATGTTGCCCTTGTGAATGAGCCTTCTGTATCCACAAGCGTCCCGTCGCAGTCGAATGCGAACGAATCGACCACCCTGAGCCTGTCGACAGAACGCTTCCTTACAAGTGCCTGCCCGCCGTTCAGCTGCAGTTCAATGTAATCGCTGCCATTCTTCACCATCAAAAGACCGCTGCTGCCTGCCAGCTCTTAGATACACTTAACTTTGTTGCTCCGCTGTAATGCTGTACGAACAGTCGAACCTTTTCCCCTGTTCAATGACTGCGATACCCAATCCATTGTTGAATGCGTCCGGTGCACCGGTCATCGGCTCGATTGCAACAGACCTGCCGCGGGCGTATCTGCCGTTGTAGAGAAGGAAGTAATCCATATTGCACCTTTCAATGCGGACTGTGCCTGCTTCACTCCTGAGCCTCAAGGTCCCTCCGCCAACAAAACAATTATCCAGATTCTTTTTTTCCAGATTCCCCGAGAAGTCGAATTGCTCCAGCCTGCCGTCAGGAAAATATTTGTCCGCAAGGTGCAGTTTTCCTGCATCCGCTGACGGCGTCACTGTCCACCCTCCTTCCACGATGAAATACGGGTGGCTGCCGATGACGAGCGGTGCTGCCGCCTTCCCCGTGTTGATGGCCGTGTAAGAGACTGAAAAGGAATCGTGTGTTATTGCGTATGTAATATTCACCGACAGCTCGGTCGGATAGCCTTTATTCCTCAGGACCGAGCACATCGTCACTCTGTCTTCTGCCCGGGCCACAGCCCTGAATTCACACTCCCTTGCGAAACCATGTATGCTGTTCCCGTCCTCACCAGCTGGAAATTCATAATTCACCGATCTGAAAGTGTAGCTGCCTTTGCGTATCCTCCCGGCATATGGAATAAGGTTGCAGGCTCCGCCATGTGTCTGTCTTCCGTCCTCCGAGCGAAGCAGCACCTCTTTTCCGCCCAGTGTCAGGGACGCAACATATCCACCTGTTTCAATTATCTCTGAACTGCTGTCAGCGGACCTGAGCAACATTAACACACCACGGGCGCATCATGTAATATTTGCTTAATAAAGAAACAGTTTTCCTTTGATGGCGGAACGCTGATTAATCTGTTCCGGCAGCTCACAAAAACGAAATGAATTCTGAGGAGGTGCAACGCTGAATATCCGGCGCAGTCACTTCTCCAGGGCAGGTATGGCCGGACAGCATTTTGTCCAGCCGCCCGATGGATGCGCCTGTTTTGCTGTCACATAAGTGATTGGAACGGCAGTCCAATTCCATCAGGAGCTTCTTCGGGCCACCCCTTCCCGCTCTGCAAAAGCACGTACGGCATCACCCGTTATGGGATCGCCGTGTCCGGGGAAAAGTGTATTGAACTTCCTGTCCACCAGTGTTCCAAGCGATTTT